>NZ_JBELKF010000016.1:0-56328 GCF_042089775.1 Palleronia sp. | reverse complement strand
GGCCCATCTGCACCTGCCGGTTCGAGTTGGTGAACGTCCCGCGCTTCTCGGCATGGACCGACGCCGGCAGCACCACATCGGCATACCACGCAGTCTCGGTCAGGAAGATGTCCTGCACGACCATGTGCTCGAGCTTGGCGAAGGCCGCGCGGGCGTGGGTCTGGTCGGGGTCGGACATCGCCGGGTTTTCGCCCATGACGTACATGGCCTTCACGCCGCCCTCGTGAATGGAATCCACCACCTCGACCACCGTCAGCCCCTTTTCGGGGTCGAGCGGCCGCCCCCATGCATCCTCGAACTTCGCGCGGATATCGGGGTTCTCAACGCCGGAATAATCGGGATAGCTCATCGGGATCAGGCCCGCATCCGACGCGCCCTGCACGTTGTTCTGGCCGCGCAGCGGATGCAGCCCCGTTCCCTCGCGCCCGATATGGCCGGTGATGAGAGCCAGCGCGATCAGGCAGCGCGAGTTGTCGGTTCCGTGGACGTGCTGGCTGACGCCCATGCCCCAGAAGATCATCGACCGCTCGGACGTCGCGTAAAGGCGCGCGACCTCGCGGATGGTGGGGGCGTCGATCCCGCAGATCTCGGCCATGGCCTCGGGCGGAAAGTCGGCGACCTTGGACTTCAGCGCGTCGAACTCGCTTACATTCGCCTGGATATATTGCTCGTCGTACAGCCGTTCCTCGACGATCACATGCAGCATCGCGTTCAGAAGCGCGACGTCCGTGCCCGGCTTGAAACGCAGGGAATGCGTGGCATGGGTCATCATGTCCTGCCCGCGCGGATCGCAGACGACGAACTTCGTCCCGCGTTTGGCGGCGCGCTTGAAGTAGGTTGCCGCGACGGGGTGGTTCACCGTGGGACGTGCGCCGATGATGATGACGCAGTCCGCCTTGTGCGCGTCCATGAACGGCGCGCTGACCGCACCCGAGCCGACCCCTTCGAGCAGCGCCGAGACGGACGAGGCGTGGCAAAGCCGCGTGCAGTGGTCGACGTTGTTCGTCCCGAATCCCGCGCGGATCAGTTTCTGGAACAGGTAGGCCTCTTCGTTCGACCCCTTGGCCGAGCCGAAGCCGGCGATGGCTCCGCCCCCGTCCCGGTCCCGCACCTGCGTCAGGCCCGCGGCGGCGCGCTCCATCGCCTCTTCCCACGTCGCCTCGCGGAAGACCTGCATCGGGTCGCCAGCAAAGTCGATTTCGGCCGTCTTTGGCGCGTCGTCGCGGCGGATCAGCGGCTTGGTCAGGCGCTTGGGCGACATCGCATAGTCATAGCCGAACCGCCCCTTCACGCAGAGGCGGTTCTCGTTGCCGGGACCGTTCGCACCGTCCACCCGCACGATCTTTCCGTCGGCGACCGACACCTCGGTCTGGCAGCCGACACCGCAGAAGGGACAGACGCTTTTCACCGTCTCGACGGCGGCCTCGCTCACTGCCTTGGTGCGGTGCGCGGCGTCGAGCATCGACTTCTCCATAAGCGCGCCGGTGGGGCAGGCTTGAACGCACTCGCCGCAGGTCACGCAGGTCGAGTCGCCCATGGGGTCGTGCTGGTCGAAGACCGGGATCGTATGGCTAGCACGTCCCGCCATACCCATCACGTCGTTCACCTGCACCTCGCGGCAGGCGCGGACGCACAGATTGCAAGAGATGCAGGCATCGAGGTTGACCGCGATCGCAGGGTTCGTCGCGTCGTGCTCGGGCAGGTGCGCGCCGCCGAACTTCGACGGTAGCCGGTCGCCCGTGACGCGATCGGTGATGCCCATGTCCCGCGCCCATTCCCAGAACGGCGCCTCGCCGTCGGCGCTGCTCTCGGGCGAGGGCATGTCAGCGCCAAGCAGCTCGAAGACCATCTCGCGCGACTTCCGGGCCCGGTCGCTCGCGGTTTGAACGATCATGCCATCGGTCACCTCGCGCGCGCAGGAGGCGGCGAGCACCCGCTCGCCCTCGACCTCGACCATGCAGGCGCGACAGTTCCCGTCAGCCCTGTATGCCGGCGCGTCGCGCCAGCACAGATGCGGGATTCTTGTGCCGTGGCGCTTTGCCGCCTGCCAGATCGTCTCGCCTTTTTTCGCTGTGATTTCCGAGCCGTCGAGGATGAAGTTGATCCGATCTGTCATGTCAGGTCCTCCCTGAAATACCGCAGCAGGTGTTTGACCGGGTTCGGCACCGCCTGCCCCAGTCCACAGATCGACGCATCGCGCAGCACGTCCTCGAGGTCGCCGATCGCATCCTCGTCCAACGTGTCTTCCCGAAGGAGGTGCGTCAACTTTTCGGTCCCGGCGCGGCAGGGCGTGCACTTGCCGCAGCTCTCATGAGCGAAGAAGTCCACGAGGTTCAGCGCGACGTCGCGCATGTTGTCTTCCTGGCTGAAGATCACGACGGCATGAGAGCCGACGAAGCCCTGCAGCTCGGCCAGCGCGCCCCCGAAGTCGAGCCGCAAGTTGCCTTTGTCAGCGGGCAGGATGCCGCCCGAGGCTCCGCCAGGCAAGAACCCCTTGAACGTGTGGCCGTCGGCCATGCCGCCGCAGGCCGCGATCAGGTCGTTCGCAGTGGACCCCGCCGGCGCCTGGATCAGCCCCGGGGTCTTCACCCGCCCCGAGACGGACCACGAGCGGATGCCCGGATGGTCCGGCAGCCCCATGTCCCGGAACCAGTCGATCCCGTTGGAAAGGATCTGCGGCACCCAGTAGAGCGTCTCGACATTGTTATTCAGCGTGGGGCGGCCGAACAGGCCCACCTGCCCGATCACCGGCGGCCTCAGCCGCGGCATTCCGCGCTTGCCCTCAATGGATTCGACCATCGCCGATTCCTCGCCGCAAATATAGGCGCCCGCCCCGCGGCGAAGCTCGATGAAGCCGCGCCCGATCAGCTCGGCAGCTTCGAGCGCCGCGATCTCGCGGCGGATGACCTCGTAAGCGGCGGCGTATTCCCCGCGCATGTAGATGTAGATACGCTCGGCCTCGACCACATGTGCGCCGATCAGGGCGCCCTCGAGCATGGGGTGCGGGTTGCGCTCCATGTGGTAGCGGTCCTTGAAGGTGCCAGGCTCGCCCTCGTCGGCGTTCACCGTCATCAGCCGCGGACCCGGGTTCTGGCGCACCAGCTCCCATTTCCTGCCGGTCGCGAAGCCGGCGCCGCCAAGACCCCGCAGGCTGGAATCCGTCAGTTCACGGATCACCCGCTCGACCGTCAACTCTTCGTCACGAAGCCGCCGAAGCTGCTCGTATCCGCCTTCCGCGCGATATGTCCGAAGGTCTGTGTATGCCGGAAGGGCAAGGGCCGTCTCTCCCCGCTCGACCATGCGCGTCAGCATCTCGACGTCTGCGCACCCGACCTCGCGGTCCCCCACGCGCGCGGCCGGCGCGACATCGCAGCCCCCCATGCACGGCGCGCGCAGGACGCGGACCCTGGCAGGATCGACGCCGGCCTGCATCTCGGCAATCAG
Source organism: Palleronia sp. (assembly GCF_042089775.1). Taxonomy (NCBI): domain Bacteria; kingdom Pseudomonadati; phylum Pseudomonadota; class Alphaproteobacteria; order Rhodobacterales; family Roseobacteraceae; genus Palleronia; species Palleronia sp. Next base: position 52,884 of record NZ_JBELKF010000016.1, on the reverse strand, counting down.
GCGCTCTGCCCCGGCCATCATGCAGGCGATCCCGTCGCAGATCCGGATCGTCAGTTCGGGTGGAGGGATCTCGCCCTCTTTCACCACGTCAAAGTGGTCGTAGAACGTCGCGACCTCGTAAACCTCGGCCTGTCCGATCCGCAGCAGGTCGGCCAGTGCCCGCAGATTGGCTGCGGATATATGCCCGTGCGCGCCCTGGATGGCGTGGAGGTACTCGATCAGACGATCACGCACCGGCACCGGATCAATGAGCGCGCGAATCTCGGCAAGGGCCGCGTCGTCCAGCATCCGCCCCCTGGTCTTGGCGACGGATCGCCCCTCTCGCGGCAGGCCCGCGGCCAGCTCGGTCATGACGTTTCCCCCCTCAGTAGCCCGACCCGACGCGCGAGTCAGACGGTCAGCCCCTCCGGCAGTGGCAGACCATTCGTACGGCAGCATGCCGTAACGGTATTGGCAAGCAAACAGGCAATCGTCATCGGCCCGACGCCACCCGGAACGGGAGTGATGGCGCCCGCCACCTCGTTGGCCGCATCGAAATCCACGTCGCCAACCAGCCGGGTCTTTTCACCCTCGGGGATACGGTTGATCCCGACGTCGATCACGGTCGCCCCCGGTTTGATCCAGTCGCCCTGGACCATCCGGGGCCGCCCCACGGCCGCGACGAGGATGTCGGCGCGCCGCAGAACTTCGGGCAGATCCCGGGTGCGGGAGTGAGCGATCGTCACGGTGCAGTTCTCGTTCAGAAGCAACTGCGCCATTGGCTTACCGACGATGTTGGACCGGCCGAGCACCACGGCGTTCAAGCCGGACATGTCGCCCAGGTGTTCGCGTAGCATCAACAGGCAGCCCAGCGGCGTGCACGGCACCATGCTGTTCTGGCCCGTTCCCAGCAGCCCGACATTCGACACGTGGAACCCGTCAACGTCCTTGTCGGGCGAGATCGCGTCGATCACCGCGCTTGCGTTCATGTGCACCGGAAGCGGAAGTTGCACAAGAATCCCATGAACTTGTGGATCGTTGTTCAACTGATGGACGAGGTTCAGAAGGTCTGCTTCGGTCGTGTCGTCGGGCAGGCGATGCTCGAACGAGGCCATGCCGGCCTCAACCGTCTGTCGATGCTTAGAGCGAACATAAACCTGGCTCGCCGGATCCTCGCCCACGAGGACGACGGCGAGGCCGGGCACCAGGTCGTGCTCGGACCGAAGGCGGGCGACATGGGCAGCCACTCTGTCGCGGATGCGGGCGGAGAAGGCTTTGCCGTCTAGGATCTGCGCGGTCAAACTGCGTCTTCCTTTCGTCAGGGTCCCGGCGTCCGAGCGCGGGAGGATGAGAGCCGGCGCCTGCCAGACGGCGATCGGCACAAGGACTGCCACGACACTTGCCGGACCCACAGACCGGTTGCGACGGCATAGACCACCAAACCGGCGCAGACGCTCCTGCGCGGCAAGTATCGCCGGAGCGTCAGGAGGCGCCCTCGAACCACGCGCGCAGCGTCGCGCGCTCTTGCTCGGTGATGTAGGTCAGGTTCGCCGGAGGCATGGCGTGACTGACTCCGGCCTGCAGGTAAACGCGGCGCGCCTCGCGGGCGATGGCCGCGGGCGTGTCCAGCACCACCCCTTTCGGCGCCCAGTGCATCCCGTCCCAAGCGGGCTCGCGCGCGTGGCACATCGAGCAGCGTCCCATCACGATCGAGCTTGCCTCGTCGAAATGCTCGGCCTCGGCATAGCGCAGGGCGGCACCGCTGAGCGGCGCGGCGTCGGCGGTGGCCGTCCGCAGCGGCGCGGTCGAAAGCCAGGCTAGGATCACGAACAGCACGGCCGTCACGCCCCAGGTCCACCACGGCGCACTGCCGCGAGCGTGCATCGTGTTGAAGAAGTGGCGGATCGAGACGCCGATCAGGAAGACGAGCGACGCGATGATCCAGGCGTTCTCTGTCCCGAAAGCCAGCGGGTAGTGGTTCGACAGCATCAGGAACACGACCGGCAGGGTCAGGTAGTTGTTGTGCGTCGACCGCAGCTTGGCGATCTTGCCGTATTTCGGGTCGGGCTTACGTCCGGCCTTCAGGTCCGCCACCACGATCCGCTGGTTTGGGATGATGACGTGCGCGACGTTGGCCGTCATGATCGTGGCCGTCATCGCGCCCAGGTGCAGCAACGCGGCGCGGCCGGTGAAGACGTGGTTCAGCGCCCAGGACGCCACGACGATCCCCGCAAAGAGGACTAGCATTACCGCCGTCGGACGCTCCTTCAGGGGCGACTTGCACAGCGCGTCATAGGCAATCCAGCCACCCACGATGAACGCGGCCGAGATCAGGATCGCTTGCCACGCCGCGAGGTCGGCCTTCTCGGGGTCGATCAGGTAAAGCTCGGCCCCCGCCCAATATAGGATCGACAGAAGCGCGAAGCCCGACAGCCACGTCCAGTAGCTTTCCCATTTGAACCAGGTGAGGTGCTCGGGCATCTGGGGCGGCGCCACCAGGTATTTCTGGATGTGGTAGAAGCCGCCGCCGTGGACCTGCCATTCCTCGCCATCGGCCGGACCGGGGATGTTCCGGTTCAGCCCCAGGTCCAGCGCGATGAAATAGAACGACGAGCCGATCCACGCGATCGCGGTGATGACGTGGAGCCAGCGGGCAGCGAACGCCCCCCATTCCCACATGACGGCATAATCGTACATCCCGGCCCCTTCGTCTGTCCCGACCGCGCAGTCTTGCCATCCCGCGGCGCCGGTCAAGCGCCGCGGTGCCGATCAACCGGGCGTCTGGCCGATTCCGTAGATCTGGGCGACGCGGTCGATGGCGGCCTCGGGCGACATCTCTTCGCTTGCGCCGCTCCGGCGCGAGGTCAGCTCGACCTTTCCGTCCTTCAGCCCACGCGGGCCGACGGTGATGCGCCAGGGCAGGCCGATCAGGTCAATTGTCGCGAATTTCGCGCCCGCCCGCTCGTTCCGGTCGTCGTAGAGCGGCTCGAGCCCCATGGCGGTCATCGCCGCCAGAAGACGCTCGCACGCTGCATCGCAATCGCCGTCACCCTGGCGGAGGTTCACGATGCCCACGTGGAACGGCGTCACGCCCTCGGGCCAGATGATGCCCTTTTCGTCGTGGTTCGCCTCGATCAGCGCGCCGACGAGGCGGCTTACACCAATTCCGTGCGAGCCCATGTGGACCGGCACCTTCGTCCCGTCCGGTCCGGCGACGGTGGCGCCCATCGGCTCGGAATACTTGGTGCCGAAATAGAAGATCTGCCCTACCTCGATCCCGCGGGATTCGCGGCGGCGGTCCTCGGGGATCTTTTCGAATAGCGCCTGGTCGTGGGTCTCGTCCGTGCGGGCGTAGGGGGTGGTCCAGGTCTCGCAGATGTTTCGCAGTCCGGCGCGGTCGTTGTAGTCGATCTCGCGCTCACCCAGCTTCATGTCGAGGATCGTGCTGTCGTAGAAGACCTCGGATTCGCCCGTGTCGGCCAGCACCAGGAACTCGTGCGTGTCCTCGCCGCCGATCGGACCCGAATCGGCGCGCATCGGAATCGCCCGCAGACCCATGCGCTCGTAGCTGCGCAGGTAGCTGACCATGTGGCGGTCATAGGCGTGCCTCGCGTCCTCGTAGGTGAGGTCGAAATTGTAGCCGTCCTTCATGTAGAACTCGCGCCCGCGCATGACGCCGAACCGGGGACGGACCTCGTCGCGGAATTTCCACTGGATGTGGTACAGTGTCAGCGGCAGGTCGCGATAGCTCGAGACATGGCTGCGGAAGATGTCGGTAATCATCTCCTCGTTGGTCGGACCGTAGAGCATGTCGCGCTCGTGCCGGTCGCGGATTCGCAGCATTTCCGGGCCATAGGCGTCGTAGCGGCCGCTTTCGCGCCACAGGTCAGCCGGCTGCAGCGTCGGCATCAGCATGGGGATGTGGCCGGCCGCGATCTGCTCTTCGTGGACGATGCGCTCGATGTTGCGCAGGACCTTGAAGCCAAGGGGCAGCCACGAATAGATTCCGGCGCTCGCCTGCTTGATCATGCCGGCCCGCAGCATCAGTCGGTGGCTGGCGATCTGCGCGTCCGCAGGGGTCTCCTTCAGGACGGGCAGGAAGTAGCGGGAGAGGCGCATGTGTTCTGGCTCCTTCAGCGCGGTGCGTTGACGGGGTTAGGCGAAAAGGCCCTGCCCCCGCAAGTCACTCTCGCCAGTGCTCGGCCACCCACGGCGCGGGCCGGATGAAGTGGCGTAGATGAGTGATGGGCCCGCCCTTGCGGCGACTGCCGTCGAACAGCAGCCGAAGATGGCCCCCGGCGCTTTCGGCACGCTTGGGGCCATAGCGGCCGGCGATGGCATCCTCGGGGGTGAGGTGACCGGGGAAAATGACGATGCGGGCCTGCGCCGGCAGCTTCGGCGGCAGGAAATAATTGAGCGGCGTCGTCCGGCGACAGTCGCGCCGGAAATGGATCACCCAGCCGCGGGGGAAGAGCTTCACCCCGCCGGGCGCGTTGCGGGTGACGAACCGCTGCTCGTAACGGTAGGTCTCGGCCACGCCCAGGGGATCGACGCGAAACTTCGCCTGCAGCGGCTCGAGCTTGCCCACCGGGAAGCGGAAGACCGAGGTCTGGCCCAGCCGCTCCAGCGGGTTCGAAGGGTTGCGCGACAGGATCACGTCCTCGGGGTCGCCATAGTCGAAGAACGGGTCGAGCGAGCCGGTAATCACCAAGTCGAGGTCGAGGAACAGGACCGGCCCCGACATGTCGGCCAGCCGCGGCCCCCAAAGGCGCGACTTCGGCCATATGCCGGTCTTGGTCTTCGGGATCTCGTAGTCGATCTGGGGCAGCGGTCGTGTCTCGACCTCCTCGCGGATGCCGGCCGGATCGTCACAAAAGCAGACGAAGCGAAAGGGCGGCGTGATGTTGCGTGCCACCATACCGTAAAGTCGATTTATGTAGCGCGGCCCGTATTTCGTGCCCCAGTGGATGCAGATTACCTGTTTCATCGCCACCCCTGATAGGCGCCGCACGAGGGCGCTACAAGCGCGGCCTGACTTGCGGTATGGAACGGCGACGGCCGGATTGATCCTGCCCGCAACTTCCCGATAAGCGCAGCACCGCGCGAGCCACGAGGCCACATGACCCTGCCTGTCCGAGATCAGCTGAAGTACTGGAGCGCCGCGCTTGCGGTATTCCTGTTCATGTTGTGGTGGCTCGGCGACGTGATCCTGCCTTTCCTGCTTGGCGCGGCCGTGGCCTATATCTTCGACCCGATCGCGGACCGGCTGCAGGCGATCGGGCTGGGCCGGGTCGTATCGGTCGCGATCATTACCGTGGTGATGCTGCTGCTGTTCGCGGCGTCGATCCTTTTGGTGATTCCCACGCTCATCAGCCAGGCCGCGGCATTGTCCGACCGCATCGCGCTGTTGATCGAGCATGCGCCGAACACGGTTGCAGGTGCCCAGCAATGGCTGTCGGAAAATCACCCCCGGCTGGTCGAGCATCTGCCCGAAGCAGCCGACATCGAGACTACGCTCGGCACCATGTTGCAGAATGTGACCTCGGGGATGCGCGAGAGGGGGGGCATGCTGCTGGAAGGTGCCCTGGCCAGCGTGACCGGTCTGATCAACGTGCTGGTGCTGGTCCTGATCGTGCCGGTCGTGTCGGTCTACCTGCTGGTGGACTGGGACCGCATGATGGCCAAGATCGACAGCCTCCTGCCCCGTGACCACGCACCGGTGATCCGCACCCTGGCGCGCGAAGTCGACGATACGCTGGCCTCGTTCGTGCGGGGCCAAGGCCTCGTCTGTGCGATCCTCGGTGTATACTACGCCGTCGCGCTGGCGCTGGTGGGCCTGCAGTTCGGGCTGATCGTGGGGGCGATTGCGGGGTTCCTGACATTCATCCCGTATGTCGGCGCGCTGGTGGGCGGCGTGCTGGCGATCGGCCTGGCGCTGTTCCAGTTCTGGGGCGACTGGCTGTGGATCGTGATTGTCTGGGCAATTTTCCAGTCCGGCCAGTTCATCGAGGGCAACTTCCTGACCCCCAAGCTGGTGGGCGACAGCGTAGGCCTGCATCCGGTCTGGCTGCTCTTCGCGCTGTCGGCCTTCGGGTCGGTCTTCGGCTTCGTGGGGCTTTTGGTCGCGGTGCCGCTGGCCGCAGCGCTCGGCGTGATCGCCCGGTTCCTGACCGCCCGCTACCGGGCCAGCGCGCTCTACCAGGGCTCGGGACAGGGGCCGCAATCCTGATGGCAGAGCAACTTCCCCTGAACCTGCAGATCCGCCCCGCGCTTGGCCGCGAGGATTTCGTCGTCACGCCGTCGAACGCAACCGCGCTCGGGCTGCTGGAAAGCCATCGCTGGCCGGGCGGGCGGCTGGCGCTGATCGGACCGCCGGCCAGCGGCAAGACCCACCTCGCGCATGTCTGGGCCGAGCGGGCGGGCGCCGTCGTCGTCTCGGCCAAGGACCTGCCGCGGTTCGACATCGCGACGCTGGCCAGCGCCGGCCGCGTCGCGGTCGAGGAAGTCGCCGCGATCGCGGGGCACCGCGGCGCCGAAACGGCGCTGTTCCACCTCTACAACCGCCTCGCCAGCAGCGGCGGCCGACTGCTGGTGACGGGCCGCGAGCCGCCTGCCCGCTGGCCCGTCGCCCTGCCCGACCTGCGCTCGCGCCTGTCGGCGCTGACCGTTGCCGCCCTCGACGCGCCGGACGATGCGCTGCTGGGGTCGCTCCTCGAGAAGCAGCTGCGCGACCGGGGGCTCGAGCCCGACATGTCGGTGCTGACCTACCTTGTGCCCCGGATGCCGCGCACGGCCGAGGCGGCGCGCGATCTTGCGGCCGAGATCGACCGCCTGACCCTCAGCCGCAAGCGCGGAGTCGGCCGAGAGTTGGCCAAGGAGGCCCTGTCACGTATCGCCGTGTCATCGTCCCGTCACGAACCGGAGGCAAAGGACGCGCCATGACCGTTACCGATTTCCTCTCCGCCCCGTTTCCCGATCCCGTCCCGCCAGCCGAAGGCGAGGACCTGACCGGCCCCGCGCGCTTCTTCAATCGCGAGCTGTCGTGGCTGGCCTTCATCTGGCGCGTCGTGGAAGAGGCCGAAAACCCGCGCGTTCCGCTGCTGGAACGCCTGCGCTTCCTGTCGATCTCGGCCAGCAACCTCGACGAGTTCTATACCGTCCGCGTGGCCGGCCTGCGAGAGCTTGCGCTGAACGGCAATACCACGCCCGCCGCCGACGGCCTGACCCCGGCACAGCAGCTGACGCGCATCAACGAGAACGCGCGCCGGCTGATGGATCGCCAGCAGGTCGTCTTCGCCGAGCTGAAGCGCCTGATGGCCGAAGAGCGCATCCACATCCTGACGCGCGAGGACCTGACGAAAGAGGATCGCGGCCGGCTGGAAGAGGTGTTTCTCAACGAGGTCTTTCCGATCCTGTCGCCCCTTGCGATCGACCCCGCGCACCCGTTCCCCTTCATTCCCTCGACCGGCTATTCGCTGGCGCTGGAGCTCGAACGGACCGCCGATAAGCGCATCCTGCGCGCGCTGGTCCCGATCCCGCAGCAAATCGACCGCTTCATCCGTCTTGGCGGTGCCGAGGGCGAAGCGCGCTTCGTCCCGCTCGAAGAGCTGCTGTTGCTGCATATCGGCACGCTCTACCCGCGCTACAGCGTCAAGGGCCACTGCACCTTCCGCGTCCTGCGTGACAGTGACCTCGAGGTCGAGGAAGAGGCCGAAGATCTTGTCCGCGAATTCGAGGTCGCGCTGAAGCGCCGCCGCCGCGGCGAGGTCGTGCGGCTGAACATCTCGGCCAACGCGCCGAGTTCCCTCAAGCGCCTCATCATGGACGAACTGCCCGTGAAGGAGGACGAGACGATCGAGACCGGCGGCCTGATCGGCGTCAGCCACGTATCCGAGCTTGTCCTGAAAGAGCGCCCGGACCTCCTCTGGCCAACCTTCATCCCGCGCGTCCCCGAGCGGGTCCAGGACCATGACGGCGACATGTTCGCTGCGATCCGCCAGAAGGACATGCTGCTGCACCACCCCTACGAGACGTTCGACATGGTGGTCCGCTTCCTCAAACAGGCGGCGGCCGATCCGAACGTGGTCGCGATCAAGCAGACGCTCTATCGCACGAGCCACGACAGCCCGATCGTCGACGCACTGTGCGAGGCCGCCGAATCCGGCAAGCAGGTCACCGCCCTGATCGAGCTGAAGGCGCGCTTCGACGAGGCCGCGAACATCCGCCAGTCCCGCAAGATGGAGCGGTCGGGCGTGCACGTCGTCTACGGGTTCATCAACCTCAAGACGCACGCCAAGCTCAGTGCCGTGATCCGGCGCGAGGGCGACAAGACCGTCACCTACAGTCATTTCGGCACGGGCAACTACCATCACATCACCGCACGCATCTATACCGACCTGTCGTTCTTCACGACAGACCCGGCGCTGGGGCGCGATATGACGCGGCTCTTCAACTACCTGTCGGGCTATGCGCAACCCGAGGACCTCGAGAATCTTGGCGTCTCGCCCCTGACGCTGAAGCAGAAGCTTCTCGACATGTTCGAGCAGGAAGCGAAGAACGCCGAAGCCGGCAAGCCCGCGGCAATCTGGGCCAAGATGAACTCGATCATCGAGACTGACGTGATCGACAAGCTCTACGAGGTCAGCCAGCGCGGTGTGAAGGTCAGCCTGATCGTCCGCGGGATCTGCGGCGTGCGCCCCGGCATCAAGGGCTTCTCGGAAAACATCCGCATCAAGTCGATCATCGGCCGCTTCCTCGAACACTCGCGCATCGTCTGCGTGGGCAACGGGTCGGAGCTTCCCTCGGGGAAGAGCCGGGTTTTCATCTCGTCCGCGGACTGGATGGGCCGGAACCTCAACCGCCGGGTCGAGACATTGGTCGAGTGCAAGAACGCCACGGTGAAGGCCCAGATCGTCAGCCAGATCATGGCCGCGAACCTCGCCGACACGGCCCAAAGCTGGATCCTGCGCCCCGACGGTACCTTCGACCGTCCCGGTCCCGACCAGGACGCCCGCCCTTTTTCGTGCCACCGCTTCTTCATGGAAAATCCCTCCCTCTCGGGCCGCGGCTCTGCCGGAGCGAAGGACGTGCCCGAACTCACACATGCCGAGATCTAGCGCCAAGATTGCCTTCCCGGGGCCGAGCGTGCATCACTCGGCCCCGGGGCAATGCAAGGGGGGTGCATGCGCATCGGCATCATCGGGACCGGGGCGATTGCTGCGGCTGTGGTCGAAGGCATCGCCGGCGACGGCCACCGCATCACCGTTTCCGAACGCAGCCGCACACGGTCGGGTGATCTTGCAGCACGCTTTCCCAACGTAACGGTGGCCGACAATCAGGCAGCAATCGACGCCAGCGACGTGGTGCTGATCGGTCTGATGGCCGATGCTGCCCGGGACGTACTGGCGTCGCTGCGTTTTCGGGAGGGGCAGCGGGTCGTCTCGCTCATGGCCGATGTCACGCTCGACGACATCGCGCCGATCGTCGCTCCGGCCGTGGCCGCAGTGGTGATGATCCCGTTCCCTGCCATTTCAAACGGCGGCTCGCCCATCCTGACCTTCGGCGATACCGCCCTGATCGAGGACCTCGCCGGCCACCGCAACACCGTCGTCCCCGTCGCGACCGAGGCCGAGCTTGGTGCCTACATGGCCGCACAGTCGGTCGCTTCGGGTGCTGCGCTGGTCGTTGCCGAGGCGAAGCGGTGGCTTGCGCCGCAGGTCGGCGACCCCGAGGCCGCGGACGCCTTCCTGCGCCGGCTCGTCACCTCGGCCTTCGACGCGCAGGGGGCCGAGGAAGTGCTTTCGAGCCTCGACACGCCCGGCGGCTACAACCAGCGAATGCGCAACGCGCTGCAGGGAGCCGGGACAGCCGACGTCCTTCACGCCACATTCGACAGACTTTCTGGCAACTCCTGACGGCCGGTCACGGTTGACCCGCAAGCACCCGGCGCCAACATCGCGCGCGCATGGACCCGGAGACACGACGATGGCCCCGCCCTCACCGCCTTCTGACGAGTTCGGACCCTTTGGACCGCCCCTCTTCGACGATCCCTCCGCCCGCGCCGTCAGCCGGGTGGCCGTGATCGACATCGGCTCGAACTCGATCCGGATGGTGATATTCGACGGAGCCGCACGGTCGCCCGCCTATTTCTTCAACGAGAAAGTCATGGCCGGCCTCGGCGCCGGGTTTGCCGAAACCGGGCGCCTGAACCCCGCCGGCAAAGAGCGCGCCATGGCCGCCATGCGCCGCTTTGCGCAGCTGGTGAAGGGCATGGGTGCCTCGCCCGTGATTGCCGTGGCCACCGCCGCCATGCGCGAGGCCGAGGACGGTCCGAGTTTCCGCGACGAGGTCGAGCGCGAGACCGGGATCGCCATCACCATCATCAACGGTGAGGAAGAGGCGCGCCTGTCGGCCCAAGGAGTCTTCGTCGGCTGGCCGGGCGCCGAGGGACTCGTCTGCGACATCGGCGGCTCGTCGATGGAGCTTGCGCGGATCGGGGGCGGAAAGGTGGGCACGCGGCTGACCTCACCGCTCGGGCCGCTGCGCCTGCAAGGGATCAAGGGCAGCAAGAAGGCGCTTGCCGCGCATATCCGCGGGATCGTCGACGGGTTGCGCGACGAGGTCGGCGTCCGCCACGACCGCCTGTTCCTCGTTGGCGGCTCGTGGCGGGCGATCGCCCGGATCGACATGGAGCGTCGCGGCTATCCACTCCACGTCCTGCACGAATACCGCATGACGCCCAAGCAGGTGCGGGAAACGGTAAAGTTCATCCAGAAGACCCCGGTCGCCGACCTGCGCCGCGCAACCGATATCGGCGAAAGCCGCATGTCGCTGGTGCCGCTGGCCAGCCTCGTCCTGAAAGAGGTCGTGAGCCGCCTGAAGCCCAGCGAGATCGCCGTCTCGTCCTACGGCATCCGCGAGGGTGTCCTCTACGAGCAGATGCCCCAGGCCCTGCGCGACCGCGACCCGCTGATCGAGTCCTGTCGGTTTTCGGAGCAGAAGGACGCGCGCCAGCCGGGCTTCGGACGCGCGCTCTATCATTTCATCCTGCCGCTCTTTCGCTCGCGCCCCGCCTCGCGGCTCAGGATCGTTCGGGCGGCTTGCCTTCTGCACGACGTGAACTGGCGCGCCCATCCCGACTACCGGCACGAGGCCTGCTTTGACAGCGCCACCCGCGCCAACCTCGGTGGCCTGACGCACGAAGAGCGTCTGTATCTCGGGCTTGCGCTTCTGCACCGCTACAAGGGCTCTCATAAGGGGACGCGCTTCGATCAGATGACGGGCATCCTGGACGAGGACGAGATGCGCGAGGCCGAGGTGGTGGGCCGCGCCATGCGCTTCGGAGCGATGTTTTCGGCCACCGAGCCCCTTGGTCACGGAGAGATGCGGTGGTTCCCTAAGCGGCGCCACCTGGAGCTGCGGCTGACCGACGACGCGCTCGACCTGTTCGGAGAGGTCGCGCAATCGCGCTTCAACGCGCTCGTAGGCGCCCTGAACGCCACGTCCGAGGTCAAGCGGTTCCGGCGCGCGCGGGCGACAGGCTAGATCTCGATCTCGTTGTCCATTGGCGCCGAGTCATCCGCGGGACGCTTGCGGCGAATGATGATGTCTCCGTTCGGCAACCGCTCCGGAGGGTGATAGGCGCTCAGGTCGTCCACGTTCAGCTGGTCGAAGTCGAACTCCCGCAGGGCATCGGCAAGGTCGCGCATCCGCGGTTCGACCTCGCCCACGAGCCCGTCGAGCAGTCGTCGGGCGCCCTCGCTCATCATGTCCATCCCCTCTTCGAGGTCAGAGGCGCGGTCTTGGTCGGGCTCCTGCGCGAGGGACGGCGTGGCGAGCAGAAGCATGCTGAGGCAAAGGGCGATGGCGTGTTTCATGTTCAAAGAACGCGCGAGGCGGCACCATGTCACCCGCCTCACGCAAGCGTGATCGCCTCAGGCCGACAAGCGGACCCAGGCGTCGCGATAGCGGGCGTAGGCGTCGCCATACGCGTTCACCAATGCGGGGTCCGGCGTAATTTCGGACTGCACATCGGGCGCGGTCAGCACCTCTGCCGGATCAGCACCAGCGGCCAGTGCGCCAAGACGGGCTGCCCCGAAGGCGGCACCGAAGTCGCCCGAGACGGGCTTGAGCAGTGTCAGCCCGGTGGCCGCCGCGGCGATTTTAAGCCACGCGTCCGAGCGTGCCCCCCCACCCACGGCGAAGGCGCTGTCGATCTCGGTGCCCGCGTCACGCAGGGCGGCGGCGCAATCGGCGAAGGCGAAGGCAACGCCGTCCAGCACGCCATGCACAAGGTCCGGTAGCGCCATCCCGCGCTGAAGGCCAAGAAAGGCTCCTGTCGCGTCGGGTGCGTTGTGCGGCGTCCGCTCGCCCGACAGGTACGGCAGGAAGGTCGCGGCCGAGGGGCCCTTGATCCGCTCGGGCAGCAGGGCCGTCAGCTCGGGGCCTGTCTTGCCGGTGATCTCGCCCAGCCAGGTCAGGCTGTCCACCGCCGACAGGATCACGCCCATCTGGTGCCAGGTGTCCGGCACCGCATGGCAGAATGCGTGAACCGCCGCCTCGGTGTTCGGCGCGAACCGGTCCGTCGTTGCAAAAAGCACGCCCGACGTGCCCAGCGACAGAAAGCCCGTGCCTGGCTTGGTCAGCCCCATCCCGCAGGCGGTCGCGGCGTTGTCGCCGCCGCCGCCAGCCACCGGCACCTCGCCCACGCCCCAACGCTTGGCCAGCGCGGCGCGAAGCGTGCCCGAGCTTTCGGAACCCTCGACGAGGTCCGGCATCTGACTGCGGCTCAGGTTCGTCGCCTCGAGCAGCCGGTCCGACCAGTCCCGCGCGCCGACGTCCAACCATAGCGTTCCCGCCGCGTCGCTCATGTCGCCGGTATGTCCACCCGTCAGCCACAGGCGCACATAGTCCTTCGGCAGCAGGACCTTGGCGATCTTGGCGAAGACCTCGGGCTCGTGCTTTTCGATCCAGCGCAGCTTGGGGGCAGTGAAGCCCGCCATGACGATGTTGCCGCCGATCCCGCGGAAATCGGCGCGCTCTTCCAGCTCGCCGCACTCAACCGCGCTGCGCCCGTCGTTCCACAGGATCGCGGGACGCAGGGGCTTGTCGTCCGCGCCAAGGCAGGTCGCGCCGTGCATCTGGCCCGACAGGCCGATCCCGCGCAGCTGGCGCATCGCGTCGGGCTGCTCTTTGGCCAGCGCGTCGATGGCGCTTTCGCAGGCGGCGATCCAGTGATCTGGGTCCTGCTCGGACCATCCGGGATGGGGGCGCGAGACCGCAAGCTCGGCATGCGCCTGCCCCACCGAACTGCCGCGTTCGTCGATCAAGAGCGCCTTCACGCCCGAAGTACCGATATCCAGTCCGAGATACATGCCTGTCATCCGATCATCATGGGTGTTTCAAACCAGTGCTCTTCCAGATTGGCGTCTTCGCCGATCCGGTCGATCACCGCGAAAAGTCCGGGCGCGTGCAGGGGCGTCAGAACCCCGTGCCACGTCCCGCGGAGGAAGTTGATCGCCTGCCCCGGCGCCGTGACGAAGGCGTGGACAGGCCCCGGCGCGGCGCCGGCGCCCTCGGCCACGACCACCAGGAACGGGGCCTGCGTCATGGGGACGAAGGCCTGGCTGCCCTCGGGGTGCCGCTCGACCATGTCGAGCTGATAGGGCAGCGACCGCGGCACCGCGTGGAAGATTGAAACGCCGGCCCGCCCGTTCCCGAAATTCAGCCGTGCGCGGTCGTGGAAGCGGCCGCAGAGCCCCTGGTTAATCAGTCGGTCAGGCTCGCCCGTGGCCTCCAGAACATCACCGAAAGGCCGGAACGCCTCAGCCGTCAGGGGGCGCGGAGAGATCATCCCAGCATCGCCCCCAGCCGCAGACGCGCGATACGCTCGACCTGGCGGCAAGCCTCGGCGAACTCTGTCTCGCGATCGTTGTCGACACGCCGCTCGAAGGCGGACAGGATGCCCGCCTTGTCGTGGTCGCGCACCGCGATGATGAAGGGGAAGCCATGGGTGGCCGTGTAGCGCTCGTTCAGCTCGGTGAACCGCGCGCGTTCTTCATCGGTCAGCGCATCAAGGCCGGCGCTCGCCTGTTCCCCGGTCGACTCGGCCGTCAGACGTTTCGCTGCCGCCAGTTTTCCGGCAAGGTCCGGATGCGCGCGCAGCACCTCAAGCCGCTCGGTCTGCGCCGCTGCGCGGAAGGCACGGCACAAGGCGTTGTGAACCCCGGCAGCGCAGTCATGGGCGGGGCCAAGCTCCAGCGCATGGGCGCGTTCGGCAACCCAGGAGGAATGTTCGAAAACCCCGCCGAAGCGGTCGACGAAGGTGTCGCGGTCCATTTCGGAAGGACGCTCGCGCCGTTGATGGGGATGGGTCTTTGCCCAATGGCTGGCGATCTCGGCGCGGGTGGCGACCCAGACCCCGTCATGCCCGCGCACGTGATCGAGGAACCGCTTCAGCGCCGCGACCCGTCCCGGCCGTCCGGCAAGGCGGCAATGCAGGCCGACCGACATCATCCGCCCACCCTCGGCATAGAGCGTGTCGAACGAATCGATCAGATAGCGTTCCCACGAGGCCCCGTCGGGGTGACCCGCCTGAATCGCAAAGCGCATGTCGTTAGCGTCGAGCGTGTAGGGCAGGATCAGCTGGTCCCGCTCACCGATCTCGACCCAGTAGGGCAAGTCGTCGGCGTAGCTGTCCGAGACGTAGTCCATCAGCCCCGTCTCGCCCACCAGCCGCACCGTATTCATCGAGCAGCGCCCGGTATACCAGCCCTTTGGCGCCTCGCCCGTCACCTCGGCGTGCAGGCGGATGGCCTCGGCGATCTGGGCGCGCTCCTCGGCCTCGGGCATGTCCTTGTGCTCGACCCATTTCAGGCCATGGCTGGCTATTTCCCATCCAGCGCCCTGCATTGCCTCGACCTGCTCGGGACTGCGAGCCAGCGCGTCGGCCACGCCGTAAACCGTGACGACCGTTTCGGACAGCAGCCGGTGCAGCCGCCAGAAACCTGCCCGCGCGCCGTATTCATAGATCGACTCCATGTTCCAATGCCGCTGCCCGGGCCAAGGCGCGGCACCCGTGATCTCGGACAGGAAAGCTTCGGACGCCGCGTCGCCGTGAAGTATATTGTTTTCGCCGCCTTCTTCGTAGTTCAGGACGAGCGAAATCGCGATCCGCGCGCCGTTCGGCCAGAGCGCCTCGGGCGGGGTCGGGCCGTGGCCTCTCATGTCGCGGGGATATCTTTTCATGGCGGAGTCTCCTGTCGCGGCGCACCCTAGCCCCATCCTGGCGCCGGGGAAAAGGCCCGGTGCAAGGCTTGCCCCGACGGCCGCGTGCGCTCTACTGCGGGCGACATCATGGAAGGAGGCCCCCATGCCCGGATACCTGACGACCCACGTTCTGGACACCGCCCGCGGATGCCCCGCTTCCGGGCTTCAGATAACGCTGTTCCGCATCGGCCAGAGCCGGGCCGAGGTCGCGACGAGCGTGACCAACGCGGACGGCCGCACCGACGGACCGATCCTGCCCAAGGCTAAGTTCATCCCCGGCACCTACGAGCTGCTGTTCCACGCTGGCGATTACCTGCGCGCCACGGGGCAGGACCTTCCCAACCCGCTTTTCCTCGACGAGGTGCCGATCCGCTTCGGCATGGCGGCAGAAGATCACTACCACGTGCCCCTGCTGCTTTCACCTTTCGGCTATTCGACCTACCGCGGCAGCTGAACGCCCCGCCGCCCGGCCAGATCGGTAAAGAACTGCCACGCGACCCGGCCCGAGCGGCTGCCCCGCGTGGCCTGCCACTCGATCGCCTCGGCGCGCAGGGCAGCGTCGTCGATCTCGAGCCCGGCAGCGTCGCAATAGCCGCGGATCATGCAAAGGTAGTCGTCCTGGTCGCACGGGTGGAAGCCCAGCCACAGCCCGAACCGGTCGGATAGCGAGACCTTCTCTTCCACGGCCTCGGCCGCGTGGATCGCGCGGCCGGCCTCGTTCTCGATCATGTCGCGGGGCATCAGGTGCCGCCGGTTGGATGTTGCGTAGAAAAGCACGTTCTCCGGCCGCCCGGCGATCCCCCCATCCAGAACCGCCTTCAGCGACTTGTAGTGCTGGTCGTCATGGCTGAACGACAGGTCGTCGCAATAGAGCAGGAACCGCATGTCCGGCGCCGCCCGCAGCAGGTCCAGAAGCCGCACGACCGAGGGCAGATCCTCGCGCGACAGCTCCACGATCTTCAGCGGATGTTCTTTAGCAGCTTCGGCATGTACGGCCTTGACGAGAGACGATTTTCCCATCCCTCGCGCGCCCCAGAGCAGCGCGTTGTTTGCCGGTAGCCCCCGCGCGAACTGGCGCGTATTCTCGAGCAGGGTTCCCTTCGAGCGCTCGATCCCCACCAGGAGCGACAGGTCGACCCGATTCACACGCTCCACCGGGGTCAGCCGATCCGGCGCGGTCTGCCACAGGAACGCGTCCGCCAACGTCATGTCCGGCATCGGCGCCGGCGGCGGCGACATCCGCTCAAGCGCCTCGGCAATCCGCGTCAGCTCGGTCCCGTCACTCATCCCGCCATGCCCCCCTGTCAGCCGCTTCGCACTGCGTATGCCACGACGCAAAGACGGGCAAGGTTGCCCCTGCCCGTCCGTGTTTTCCGCTACAGTAATGGCCCGTCAGGGACGCTTGGTGTCGTCCTCGGGCTCTTCATCGGCAAGTTCTTCATCGTCGAAGTCGACGCCGCCAAGGTCGTCGAGATCCTCGTCCTCGCCCAGCACACCCTCGGCGCGCAGTTGCTCAACCCGCTTCTTCTCCACCCGGCGCACGAGGAAGATCGACACCTCGTAGAGGCCATAGACCACGACAAAGAGGATGATCTGCGTGATGACGTCAGGCGGCGTGACCAGCGCGGCGAGCACCAGAATGCCCACGACCGCGTATTTCCGCACGTCCGCCAGCCCGCGGGACGAGACGAGGCCCGCCTTTCCAAGCAGGGTCAACAGCACCGGCAGCTGGAAACACAGGCCGAAGGCGACGATGAACTTCATCGTCAGGTTCAGATATTCCTGAGCCGAGCCCTGGAATACCACCGACAGGGGCGCGCCGACCTCGGGCGTCACGGCCTCGCCCTCGGCCCCGAATTGCTGGAACCCCAGGAAGAAGTCGTAGGCCAGCGGCGTGACGACATAGAAGGCGAAGGCCGCGCCGATCACGAACATGAAGGGCGAGGCGACGAGGAAGGGCAGCATCGCCCCCTTCTCGGAGCGGTAGAGCCCCGGCGCCACGAAGCGCCACAGCTGGTAGGCGATCATCGGAAAGGACAGGAACAATCCGCCCAGAAGCGAGACCTTGACGGCGACGAAGAAGCCTTCCTGCGGCGAGATGAAGATCAGCTCGCAATCCTGCCCGCGCTGCGCCAGCTGCTGGCACAGGGGCTGGGTCAGGAAGTTGAAGATGGGCGTGGCGACGGTGAAGCAGATCACCATGCCGACGGTGAAGGCCAGGACGGCGCGGATCAGGCGCGTGCGCAGCTCTGCAAGGTGTTCGATCAGCGGGGCCGAACTGTCCTCGATCTCGTCACGGTCGGCTGCGCTCATGCGTTGTCGTCCTCGGGGGTGGTCAGCGGCGTGTCGGCCGCCGCGCCGGTATCCTTGACCGGCGCCTGTGCCTCGGCCGCCTCACGGTCGCGCCGGGCCTGCGCGCGATCACCCGCCGCCTGCTTGATCCGCTCGGCCTTCTCGCGGCGCTCCTCGCTGAGCGCCTGCGTCGCAGGGCCGCGCCCGGTGCTACCCTTCTTGGCGGGCTCCTTCATCGGGTCCCACTTCTCGAAGCTGTCGGCCGCCTCGTTCAGCTTGTCGAGGCCGAACTTTTTCGGATTCGAGTAGCCCTTGAGATCCTTGTGGATGTCGCGGACGCCCGACTCGTCGGCGGCGTCCTCCATGGCGCGCTGGAACTCGCGCGCCATGCCCCGCATCTTGCCGGTGAAGCGGCCGAGCGTGCGGAACATGCCCGGCAGGTCCTTCGGCCCCACCACGATCAACGCGACGATGCCGATGACCAGAAGCTCGGTCATCCCGATGTCGAACATGGGTGCGCGCCTCCCGGGGCGGTCAGGTCAGGATCAGCTGTTGCGGCTTTCGACCGTCTCGCGCTCGGCGGTGTTCGACGCGGGCGCGACGGACTCGTTCCGGGGCGACGGTGCGGCGAGTTCCTTGTTCGCCTCGGCGGTCTTGTCGTTCTCGTCTTCCTTCGAGCCTTCGCTCACGCCGCGCTTGAAGGCGGTGATGCCCTTGCCGACCTCGCCCATGAGGGACGAGATCTTGCCCCGGCCGAAGAGGACCAGCACCACGATCGCGATGAGCAGCAGGCCCGGCAGGCCGATGTTGTTGAGCATGGGTATCTCCCTAATCCCCCGGCTGTAACGGCCTCTATGTAGAGGATCGCCGGGGCGAGTTGAAGGACAATCCGATCACGTCTTGGGAGACGGTTCGAGCCGGACGAATTGTCGCGCCCGGGGCGCGCTGCTATGGCTCGCCCCGAACCGGCGGAGTTGACGGGTGGCGCGCCGCCCCATGTTTACGTCCTGCACCGCCACCGGAACCTTGGGGAGAGCGCCACCGATGGATCGCATCCGCCTGTCGCAGGACCTTTCGCTCAGCCGCATCGCCTATGGCATGTGGCGGCTGGCCGACGATGCCGATACCGCGCCCGGCCATGTCGAGGCCAAGATCGACGCTTGCCTCGACCAAGGCATCACCACGATGGACCAAGCCGACATCTATGGCGGCTATGCCGCCGAAGAGGTGCTGGGCCGCGCGCTGACCTCCTCCCTGCGCGATCGGATCGAGATCGTTACGAAATGCGGCATCGTCGCTCCGGTCGGACGGCACGCGGGGGCGCGGATCAAGCACTATGACACGTCGCGGGCCCATATCGAGGCGTCGGTGGACCACTCGCTGAGGCTGATGGGGATCGAGGCGATCGACCTTCTGCTGATCCACCGGCCCGACCCGTTCATGGACCCGGCCGAAACGGGCGGCACGCTCGACGCCCTCGTCCGCGCAGGGAAGGTCCGCGCCGTCGGCGTATCGAACTTCCGGCCCCACGACATGACCCTCCTGCAGTCGGCGATGGAGAGTCCCATTGTCACCAATCAGGTGGAGCTGAGCCTTGCCAACACCGCCCCCTTCACCAATGGCGACCTCGCCTTCCTGCAAGAGCGCAGGCTCCTGCCGATGGCCTGGTCGCCCCTGGGCGGCGGCCGCCTGATGACCGACGAGGGGTCGCTGCAGCAGGCGATGGACCGCGTTGCCGAGGCGACCGGCACCGACCGCGCCGCCGTTGCGGTTGCCTGGCTTCTGGCGCATCCGGCGGGGATCGTGCCGGTGGTCGGCACCAACAGCCTCGACCGGCTCGCCCGCGTCGGCGCAGCCGCACAGATCAAGCTGGACCGCGAGACGTGGTTCGAACTCTACACGCTGGCCCTGGGACACGAGGTAGCATGACGCTGGAACCCTTCACCGGACGCGAGCTTCGCGACGCCTTTTCGCGCTTTGCCACCGGCGTGACGGTGGTGACGACGCGCACGGCGAACGGGCCGCTCGGGATCACCGCGAACTCCTTCGCGTCGGTCTCGCTCGACCCGCCGCTGGTGCTGTGGCAGCCCGCCCGCTCTTCGGGTCGGTTTGCGCCCTTCACGAAGTGCGAGCGCTTCGCGATCCACGTCATGGGCGCCGGTCAGCACGCCATCTCGCAGCATTTCGTCCGCGAGGGCGAGATGCCCGGAGGCGTCGCCTGGTCCGAGGCCGAGGACCGCACGCCGCTTCTCGACGACTGCCTCGCCCGCTTCCACTGCGCGACCTACGCCGTCCACGACGCCGGGGACCACGCCATCGTCGTCGGCCGCGTCCTCGACGCCCAGCACCGCGAAGGCGAGCCGCTGGTCTTTGCGGGTGGACGCTATGGGGTGTTCGCGGCCCATTGATCGCGACCTGCGCCCCCGGGACCCCCAGCCTGTGCGCCAGCGCACGAAACAACCCTGTGGGCGCCGTGTTTCTCGGCTGATATGCGGGCGATCCGCCAAGACCGAGAGTACACAACATGACAAAGACACTCAGAACTGCGGCCCTTGCCACGATTATCGGGCTGGGGGCCGTCGCCGCCGGTGCCGGAATAAGGGACACCGTTCCGACCTTCGAAAGAACGCACGCCACCCCGGCCATGCAGGCCGCGCACCCGGATCTCTTCTGATCACACGGCTGTCCGCGCCCGCGCGGACAGAACGCCGAGCCGCTCGCACATCCCATCGCCGGTCGTCCCCTCGCGGGGGCCACCGACGAGGGTCGTGAACCACGCCTTGGGCGGGTCCACCACAGCCTGTGGTGGTCGAAGGCGAGCGCGCGCAGCACCGCCTCGGCCTCTGGCGGCAGGCGGTCCGGCATGTCCTCTCCAGCGAGTGTCTCCCAGATACCGGTCCAGAGCCGCCCCACCGACCACGGATTGCATACGCCGCCCAGGACAAGCAGGCGCGGCGCCAGCGCCCCCATGACTGCCCGGGCCGCGTTGTTCGACATCGAAAGGCGCGACGGGGGCCCTCGACGACCCCGCCCGTTGCGGCGCGGCCACACAATCCGCCGTGTGCCCCGCCGTGAGCGCGGCAGGCCTGACGCGGGGCGAAGTCAGAGAGCGCTCCAGCGGCAGCCAACCCAGAGCCCGGGCTAGGTCGATCACGGTCGATACGCGCGGAATGCGCAACGGATGCGACTGCCATAGCTCCACCCGCGGTAGATCTCGGACCCGATGAACCGGGCCGCCGGAGGCGCGGTGTGGCGTTGCGGCATGGGTGCGAAGTATTTTCGCCACCCCACCCCGTCAAGAACAGTTGCATTTGAAAGGGGTGGTCCTACGCTCGACGAAAAAACTCCGGCCTTCACGAACAAGGCAGCGAGGCGAGCACAATGGGACGAGGTTTCGAGACAGTCCGGCCCATCGACATGGCGGACCAGGGCAAGCGGGACATGCGTGCGCAATTCGCGGCCCTTCCATGGAGGCGCAACGACGGTCGGATCGAGGTCCTGCTCGTCACCACCCGCGATGGCGACCGCTGGGTCATTCCGAAGGGTTGGCCGATGGACGGCAAGACCCCCGCCGCCTGTGCCGCGACCGAGGCCTACGAGGAAGCCGGCGTGATCGGCGTCGCCTCCGAGCGCTGCGTGGGCGTCTTCACCTACCGAAAGCGCGCGAGCGAGGGCGGCCTGCCGGTGATCGCCGCGATCTTCCCGCTCGAGGTCACGCGGCTCCTGTCCGACTGGGACGAGCGAAAGTCGCGCCGGCGCAAGTGGGTCTCGCCGAAGAAGGCGGCGCGGCTGGTTTCAGACCCCGAACTCGCGCGGGTGCTGTCCGACCCGACGCTTTTGACCTTTCTGCGCTGATCCGACCGATTGCGCGACGGCAGGCCGTCGATTATGTGAAGTGCCTTGTTCAGTCACGGTTTTTGTCGATGATCCGATACGCCCTGAAATGCCGCGAGGCACATTCCTTCGACAGCTGGTTCCGATCGGCAGAGGCCTTCGACAGTCTGCGGGCGGCGGGGCAGCTTTCGTGCCCGGAATGCGGCGCGAGCGAGGTTCAAAAGGCGCCGATGGCACCCGGCGTTGCCACGCGGGACGACAGCAAGACCGAACACCCCCTCGCCCGGCTCCGGCGCGAGATAGAGGCCAAGGCCGACTACGTGGGCGACCGCTTCGCCAGGGAGGCCCGCGCCATCCACGACGGGAAGGCGCCCGAACGCCCGATCTGGGGCGAGGCCCGCCTGTCCGAGGCTCGTGCGCTGATCGAGGACGGCATTCCCGCCGCACCCCTGCCCTTCCTGCCGAAGTCAAAGGCGAACTGATCCGCGACCGGGGCAGCGCCTCTCGGTCGCACCCCCTGTCCCGACCGGCGCCTGCGGCCTAGGTTCCGCACATGAGCGTCCCCCTTCTTTCCGTGCGCGAACTGCACAAGTCGTTTGCCAGTGCGGACGGCCCCGTGCCGGTCCTGCGCGGCGTGTCCTTCGACCTCGCCGCTGGCCGGACGCTGGCCCTGACGGGCGAAAGCGGCTCGGGCAAGTCCACGCTGCTGCACGTGGTCGGCGGGCTGGACACCGCCGATAGGGGCACCGTCCGGCTGGGCGGGACGGAGGTGACCGCGCTCGACGACCGGGGGCGCGCGGCGCTCAGGCGGTCGCGCGTGTCCGTGGTGTTCCAGCAGTTCAACCTGATCCCCTCGCTCGACGTGCGGGCAAACCTTGCCTTCCAGGCCCGGCTCTCCGGGCGCCACGACACCGCCTGGAGCGAGACGCTGGCCGAGCGGCTGGGACTGACGGCGCAACTGTCGAAATACCCCGAACAACTGTCCGGGGGGCAGCAGCAGCGTGTCGCCATCGGCCGGACCCTTGCGGCGAGGCCCGAGCTGGTGCTGGCGGACGAGCCTACGGGGAACCTCGACGAGGAAACGGGGCGGCGGGTGGTCGAACTGATGCTCGAGCTGGTGGCCGAGACCGGCGCGGCGCTGCTCTGCGCGACCCACTCCACCGCGCTGGCCGACCGGATGGAGCAGCACCTGAGCCTTTCGCGCGGGGTTCTGGGGTGATCGGCGCCACGCTCGGCGCGCTCTTGTCCCACTGGTGGCGCCGGCCTTTCCAGCTGGTGACGCTGATGGTGGGGCTTGCCACCGCCACGGCGCTCTGGTCGGGGGTGCAGGCGATCAACGCCGAGGCCCGGGCCAGCTACGACCGCGCCGCCACCACGCTGGCCGCCGGCACCCGCCCGCGCCTCGTCACGGACGGCCCGATCCCGCAGGAGACCTTCGTCGCGTTGCGCCGCGCCGGCCATGACGTCAGCCCCGTGCTGGAGGATCGTGCGCAGGGGCTGCGGATCATCGGGATCGACCCCTTCACCCTGCCTCCCGCCGACCTGCCACAGGGCACGGGGGCGCAGAGCATCGGACCCGACTTCATCGCCGAACCCGGCCAGCTTCTCGTCGCGCCGGGAACGGATCTGCCCGAGGGCTTTCCACCCGCGGTCGAGACACCGGGCATCCCCGGTGGGACAGCCTATACCGATATCGGCACCGCCCAGCGCATTCTCGACCGTTCCGGCGAGCTGTCGGCCCTGATCATCGCGGGCGAGCCGTCGCTGGTCGCGCCGCCCCTGTCCGAACTCGTCCCGAACCTGCGCCGGACCGATGGCGCGGGTGGCGACGTATCGCGTCTGACCGAGAGCTTTCACCTGAACCTGACGGCCTTCGGCTTCCTGTCCTTCGCCGTGGGCCTCTTTATCGTGCGCGGCGCCATCGGACTCGCGTTCGAGCAGCGCCGGGGCGTGTTCCGTACACTGCGCGCACTCGGCCTGCCGCGGCGGACGCTGCTGGCGCTGCTGTCGGCCGAGCTTCTGATCCTGTCGCTGGTCGCCGGCGCGATCGGCATCGCTCTTGGCTATCTCGTCGCGTCGCTGTTGATCCCGGACGTCGCCGCTACGCTGCGCGGGCTCTACGGGGCCGAGGTCGCGGGAACCCTGTCGCTGCGACCTTCGTGGTGGCTGTCGGGCTTTGTCATCGCCACGCTCGGCACGGCCGTCGCGGCGGCGGCCTCCTTGTGGCGGACCGCGCAGATGCCGCTTTTGGCGCCAGCCAACCCGCGCGCCTGGTCTCGCGTCTCGGCACAGGCTCTGCGGCTTCAGACCGGTGGGGCGGCGGCTTTCTGGATTGTCGCGGGCGTCGCGTGGGCGGCATTCGACGGGCTCGCGGCGGGGTTCGTCCTGCTGGGTGCGCTGCTCCTCGGTGCGGCGCTGACATTGCCCCTGATCCTGCGGGCCGTCCTGCGCGGCGCCGCGCGCACCGCTCGTGGCCCGCGGGCCGAGTGGTTCTGGGCCGACTCCGTGCAACAGCTTCCCGGCCTGTCGCTGGCGCTGATGGCCCTTCTGCTGGCGCTCGCGGCGAATATCGGCGTCGGCACGATGGTCTCGTCCTTCCGGCTGACTTTCACGGGCTGGCTCGACCAGCGGCTTGCGGCCGAGTTGAACGTCCGCGCCGCCACCGAAGAGCAGGCCGAGGACATCGCCGCCTTCCTCGCCCCCCGCGTCGACGCGGTCCTGCCGATCCGCTCGACCGACACTCCCCTTGCCGGCGCACCCGGAGAGCTCACGGGCGTCGCCGATCACCCGACCTACAGCAAGACCTGGCCCCTGATTGCCCGCCAGCCCGACACATGGGAGCAGGTCAGCGCCGGCGAGGCCGCGCTGGTCAACGAACAACTCGCCCGCCGCAACGACCTCTGGCCCGGCGACGCCATCACGATCGCCGGGCACGAGATTCCGATCGCCGGCGTCTACAGTGACTACGGAAATCCGCGCGGACAGGCGATGGTCGGGCTTAACCGCTTCGAGCGGCTGTTCCCCGAGGTGCCGACGCTGAACCTTGCCTTGCGGCTCGACCCTGCACGCGTCGACGAAGTGGCCGACGACCTGCGCGACCGGTTCGACCTGCCGCCGGGCAGCCTCAATGACCAGGCGTCGATCAAGCGAGCGTCGATCGAGGTGTTCGAGAGGACGTTTACCGTCACCGGCGCCTTGAACGTGCTGACGCTCGGGGTGGCCGGGCTGGCGATACTCACGTCGCTTCTGACAATTGCGAACATGCGCCTGCCGCAGCTCGCGCCGGTCTGGGCGCTGGGTTTCACGCGCCGCCGACTTGCCGTGCTGGACCTCGGGCGGGCGGTGATGCTGGCCGCGCTGACCTTCCTTCTGTCGCTGCCCGTGGGCCTCGTGCTCGCCTGGGTGCTGCTGTCGGTCATCAATGTCGAGGCGTTCGGCTGGAGGCTTTCGCTGCATCTCTTCCCGCTCGACTGGGTGAGGCTGTTCGTGCTGTCGCTGCTTGCAGCCGTGCTGGCCGCGCTGCTTCCTGCCCGCAAGCTGTCGCGCACGCCGCCGTCCGAGCTTCTGAAGGTCTTCGCCCATGAACGCTAGGATCACACGCCGCACCCTGATGCTGGCCGCCTTGCCCCGCCTCGCCCGCGCACAAGGCTTCGCCGGCCTGGGCATCGCGTCCGAAGGTTTCGCCACCCCCACCCCGGACCCCACCTTCCGCTTCCCCGCGGATCATGGACCCCACCCGCGCTTTCGGATCGAGTGGTGGTACGTCACCGCGAACCTGATCGGATCCGACGGCATCGATTACGGCATTCAGTGGACGCTGTTCCGATCCGCCCTCGCACCGCGGGACGGCAGCGGCTGGACCACGCCGCAAGCCTGGCTCGGCCATGCCGCGCTGACCACGCCCGACACTCACCGCGCGACCGAGCGCCTGGCCCGCGGTGGCATCGGCCAGGCCGGCGTCACCGCGGACCCGTTCGAGGCGTGGATTGACGAATGGCAAATGGCCGGCCCGTCCCTGACGGACGTGCGACTGACCGCAGCGGGGAGTGACTTCGCCTACGATCTGCGCCTTTCGACCGACAAGCCCTTCGTCCCCCAGGGTGCGGGCGGTTATTCGGTGAAGTCGGCCGAAGGGCAGGCCAGCTACTACTATTCGCAGCCTTTCTACAGGGCCGAGGGCACGCTGACCCTGCCCGAGGGCGACATTCCCGTGAAGGGGCGCGCATGGCTCGACCGGGAGTGGTCATCGGCACCGCTCGCCGAGACGCAGACGGGGTGGGACTGGTTCTCGCTGCACCTCGGCACCGGCGAAAAGCTGATGGCGTTCCGCCTGCGCGACCGGGACAACAGCGCCTATACCTCGGCCACCTGGATCGCACCCGACGGCACACCCACCCCCTACGGCGACGGCGCGCTGATGGCCGAACCGCTGGCCACCACACAAGTCGCGGGGCGCGAGGTGCCGACGCGCTGGCGGCTGCGCCTGCCTGACCGGGGCCTTGAGGTCGAGGTGGCGGCAGCGAACCCGATGGCATGGATGGACCTACTCTACGCGTATTGGGAGGGGCCGGTGCGTGTCTCGGGCTCGCATGACGGAATGGGTTACCTGGAGATGACGGGTTATGAGTGACTGGTTCGAAACGCTGGACGGCTTGCGCGACAGGACTTGGCAATTGTTGGGCGACGGTGCGGCCGACCCGGGAAGCGCGCTGCACACCGCGTCACTTGCGACCAAGGGCTTGGGCGGCGCGGCCGAAGCGCGGATGGTGGTGCTGCGCGGCGCGTCGGCATCCGAGGCGACACTCGAAGTCCATACCGACCGCGCAAGCCGCAAGGTAAGCGAGCTGGAGGCCGATCCGAAGGGGACGCTTCTGTTTTGGGACGCCTTGCACGCCTTGCAGATCCGTGCGCGGGTGGAGGTCGAGATCCTGACCGGCGCCGCGGTCGAGGATCGCTGGCAGAGCCTGTCCGATGAAGCGCGGAAGAACTACGGCGGCCATCCTCCGCCCTCGACCCCCGTGCCCGCGGCCGAGGACTACCGCGAGACGACCGAGCGCGATCGCTTTTGCGTGCTCATCGGCCACGTCACCTCGTTGGACGCGGTGCATCTGGGCCAATTGCACCGCCGCGCGCTGTTCGAGGCGAAGGACGGCTTTGCGGGGATGTGGCTGGCGCCCTGAGCCTGCCCCCGCTATCCCGCGCCCCATGAGACAGACCTTCCCCGCGACCCGCGACATCGTCCTGATCGGCGGCGGCCACGCCCACGCGCTGCTGCTACGCATGTGGGGGATGAGGCCGCTGGCAGGCGCGCGGCTGACGCTGGTGAACCCCGGTCCCACCGCGCCCTACACAGGGATGCTGCCGGGCTTCGTCGCCGGTCACTACGATCGGGAAACGCTGGAAATCGACCTCGTCCGCCTTGCCCGCTTCGCCGGCGCACGGCTGATCCTGGGCCAGGCCGTGGGGATCGACCGTGCGGCCCGCGAGGTGGTGATCGAGGACAGCCTGATCGGCCGCCGCCGGGTCGGCTATGACGTCGCCTCGCTCGACATCGGCATCCATTCCGAGATGCCGGCCATCCCCGGTTTCGCCGAACACGCCGTCGCCGCCAAGCCCTTGGGACGCTTCGCCGAGGCCTGGGCGCGGCACCGGGCGGCGGGCGGCCGCGACGCCGGCATCGCCGTAATAGGCGCCGGCGTCGGCGGATGCGAGCTTGCCATGGCGATGAGCTTTGGCATGGGCGGGGCTCCGGTGACGGTGATCGAGCACGGGCAGGCGCTGACCGGCATGGGAGCGCGAGCGCGGCGGCGCCTGCTGGACGAGCTTAAGCGGAACCACGTCACCCTGATCGAGCACGCGGGCGTCGCGCGGATTGATGCCGAGGGACTCGACCTGACCGACGGCCGGCGCATTCCCGCCCGCTTCGTGACGGGTGCAGCGGGCGCGCATCCCCACACATGGCTCGCGAGGACGGGGCTCGACCTCACCGACGGCTTCGTCACGGTGGACGCGCATCTGCGCAGCTCGGACCCCGCGATCTTTGCCGCGGGAGACTGCGCGCACCTGTCGCACGCGCCCCGGCCCAAGGCGGGGGTCTTCGCAGTGCGGCAGGCCCCGGTTCTGCACGCCAACCTGCGCGCTGCTGTCTCGGGCGGAAGGATCGGGCGCTACAGGCCGCAGCGGGACTACCTCAAGCTCATCTCGACGGGGCGCAAGGCGGCGGTGGCCGAGAAGTTCGGCCACGCGTTCTCGGGTGCGCTTCTCTGGACGTGGAAGGACCGGATCGACCGCAAGTTCATGCGCAAGCTCGACGAGCTGCCCCGGATGGCCCAGTTCAATCTGCCGGCGGATCATGCCGAGGGGCTCGACCGGCTGACCCGGCAGGCCCCCTGTGCCGGCTGCGGCGCCAAGGTCGGCCGGGGCACGCTGGCTGCCGCGCTGTCGCGGATGCCGGCGGTCCCACACGACGACCTTGAGGCCGGGCCGGGCGACGACGCCGCGATCCTGCGCATGGGCGCCATGCGCCAAGTCGTGACGGTGGACCAGCTCCGCGCCTTCACCGAGGATGCGGGCCTTCTGGCGCGGATCGCGGCGCTGCACGCACTTGGCGACTGCCACGCAATGGGGGCCGAACCGCAGGCGCTGCTGCCGGTCCTGACCCTGCCCCGCCAGTCCCCCCGGCTCGAGGCGCGGATGCTAAGCGAAATCATGGCCGCCCTCGCGCCCGTGGCGCAGGACAGTGGCGCGGCCATCGCGGGCGGACACTCGGCCACCGGCGCCGAAATGCAGATCGGACTGACGGTGACGGGCCTGCTCGACGGTCCCGGCACCCCCCTTGGTGCGGGCCGCCCCGGAGACGTTCTGATCCTGACCAAGCCCCTCGGCACCGGCGTCGTTCTGGCCGGAGAGATGGCGCTAGACGCGCGGGGGGCCGAGGTCGCCGCGACGTGGACCGCGATGGCAGACAGTCATCTGACGCTCGACCTGTCGGCGGCGCGTGCGGTAACGGACGTGACGGGCTTTGGCCTGGCCGGACATCTCATGGGACTCTGCGAAGCGTCCGGCACCGGGGCCGAGCTGTCGCTGGACGCCCTGCCCCTCCTGCCGGGGGCAGAGAGGCTGCTGCGCGCCGGCACCCGATCGACCTTGCACGAGCAGAACCGCGAAGTGGCCGCGACCATGACGCTGCCCGACGATCCGAGGATCGAGATCCTGTTCGATCCGCAGACGGCGGGGGGCTACCTCTGCGCCGTGCCGCCCGAGGCCGCCGAGGGCTTCCCCGGGACGCGCATCGGCCGCCTGACGGACGGCCCGCCCTTCATCAAGGTGACTAGCCGCCCGATCACATCCGCGACATGAGCGTCGCCAGCTCCGCGCCCAAGGCCTCGATCTCGGCGGCATCCAGACGCTCGGCCCGCAGGCGTCCGGCATCGGGCGTCGCCTGCCGGTCGGCCTGCTTGGCGTAGCGGGGATCGTAGTGATGCTCCATCAGGTCGGCCGCCAGCGGCTCGATCTGGCCAGCGCGCGCCATTTGCCGCCATTGCTCCACCCGCTCGTGGCCCTGAAGGCGCGTGAGGCTGGCCAGGATCGCGTCCAGCCGCTGCGGATCGGCGACGATGTCGGCATAGGCCCGGGCGAGATAGCCTGTGCGCACGGTGCGCGGTGCCTCGATCGTGATGCGGGGCGCGGCCTGCATCGCCTTCCACAGACCCGGCGGCACCACGCGCTCGCCGACCTTGCTGCTTTCGGCCTCGACCAGCACGGGCCGACCGGGATCGAGCCCGCGCACCAGCTCGGCCAGGGCCGACTCGAACCCCTTTTGCGCCGGCTGTGCGCCCATTGCCCCGAAGAGCGAGCCGCGGTGGTTCGCCAGCCCCTCGAGGTCGATAACCTGCGCACCGCGCCGCTGCGCGACCTGCAGCAGGTCGGTCTTGGCCGTCCCCGTGAACCCGTCGAGCAGCACAACGCGGCACGGAAACGGCCGGTCGTAGAGCGCATCCTTCACGAGCCTGCGATAGCATTGATAGCCACCTTCCAGGACATCGACCCGCCAGCCGATCTGCGCAAGGATCGAGGCGAAGCTGTTCGATCGCTGCCCGCCCCGCCAGCAATAGACCAGCGGACGCCAGCCGCCGTCATGATGTGAAAGCGGCCCCTCTATATGCCGCGCCGCGTTGCGCGCCACGAGTGCTGCGCCCAGCTTGCGGGCCAGGAAGGCGCTGTCCTGCACATAGATGGTGCCGACGCGAGCGCGCTCTTCGTCGTCGAGAACCGGCAGGTTGATCGCACCGGGCACGTGATCCTCGGCAAACTCCGAGGGCGAGCGCACGTCGATGACGGTGTCGAAACCGGCCGCGGGAATGGCCGAAAGATCGGGGGGCGCAAAGGACATGCGCGCGGCCTAGCGCGTTTCCGCGCGTTTGCCCAGAACCGCCGCAACTGTGGCCGAGGCCGCTCTGCGTCCTAGTGTTGTGGCAACATTCGTCATTTGTCTGGAGATAGCCATGCGTCCCCGTTTCGCTCTTCGTCTGGCCGCGGTCCTGTCCGCGACCGCCCTGCCCGCCCTCGCCGCGCCGTGCTACGACACCGGCGCCCAATACGAGCAGTGGAAGCCCCGGTTCGCCCAGGAAGCCCGCGCCGCCGGCGTGGGCGAGCGTGGCATCCAGGCGCTGATGAACAGCTCTTATGCGCAATCCACGATCAACGCGGACCGCAATCAGAAGAGCTTCAACTACTCGCTCGACAAGTTCATGGAGGTCCGCGGCGCCAACACGATCGTTTCGCAGGGGCGGCAGAAGCTTGCCTCGAATCCCGGCTTCTATCAGTCGCTCGAGCAGGCCTACGGCGTGCCCGCCGGCGTGCTGCTGGCGATCCACGGGATGGAGACGGGCTTCGGCAACTTCATGGGCGACAGCCCCGTGGTCTCGTCGATCCTGACGCTGGCCTATGACTGCCGCCGTTCCGACTTCTTCACGCCGCATGCCATCGCGGCGCTGCAGCTCGTGGATCGCGGGGCGATGAGTGCGAATTCCGTGGGGGCGCGGCATGGAGAGTGGGGGCACACACAGTTCCTGCCCGGGAATGTCGTGCGCTACGGCGTCGATGGCAACGGAGACGGCCGCGCGGACCTGACGAACCTGACCGACGCGCTGGCATCGACCGCGAACTTCCTGCGCCAGAAGGGCTGGCAGCCCGGAGCCGGATACCAGCAGGGCCAACCGAACTATCGCGTGATTCAGGAATGGAACGCCGCGGGGGTCTATCAGCAAGCCATCGCCATCATGGCCGCGCAAATCGAGGGATGAGGCACTTGCCCGGCCCGGGCCTAGACTGGGTCGGGAGCGTCGACCGCGTGGATCGTGTATCGCGCTCGGCCGGCCGACTTTGACTGGTAGAGCGCGGCATCAGCGTCGGCCATCATGACATGCGCGTCGGGGGCGGCATAGGTGCTGGAGACGGCGATGCCAACGCTGGCCGAGATCCGACACTGCCGCCCCATGTGAGAGACGGGCCGCTCGAGTTCCTCCACGATACGCGCAGCAAGGTCGTCGAGCACCGCCCGCTCGGTCAGGTCGGGCAACACGATGAGAAACTCATCCCCACCGATCCGCGCAACCGCATCGCTGGGCCGCACGATCCGCGTCAGACGACGCGCTACGGCCCGCAGCACTGCGTCGCCTGCACAATGCCCGAAGCTGTCGTTGACCCTCTTGAAGTAGTCCAAGTCCACCTGGCAGATCGAAAACGGACTTGAGAGGCTGGTCTGTTGCAGCACCCGGTCGAGCCCCCGGCGGTTCATCAGCCCGGTCAGCGTGTCGGTCAGCGCCGCCACCTCTGCACGGTCGCGCGCCTCTTGTAACCTTCCAACAAGGCGCAGCGCCTCGCTCATGGCCAGCGCCTTGGCCTCCATCAGGTAGAGCATGTCGAGCGTGCGGTCGGTGGGCGGGAAATCTGCTGCGGTCAGGGGTGCACCGCCGAGATCGGCGAGTTCCGCGAGTTCAAGAGCGAGGTCGAACAGCGCAGTTCCGTCAGGCAGCATCGCGGCGTGCCCGCGAAGACCGATGGTGCGCCCGATGCGAAAGCGCAGGCGAACCATCGGCGCGGCAGCCATCGCGGCAATCTCGGCCGCGCCGCAGGGAAACACGCACTCGAAAAGATCGAAGAAGTTCGCGCTTGGGACCACGCGGTGCCGCGCCACCTGAGCGAGGGTCGAGCCGACCGACAGCACGCGACCCGCGGGATCCGTGCGCAGGTGCATCGGCATAAGCCGGTCGAGAGCGGCGGCGTCGAGCGTGATCGGCTCCACCTTCACTCCGCCCGCGCCGCCAGATCGAAGGCGCGGCCCTCGGAAAAGTGGTCCGACAGGATCGCGACGTCGAGGCGGTGATCGGAACCGTCATCTGGTCCCAGTTCGACCGTGACAAGCGCGCCGTAGTCATCCGCCATCGCGCAAACGGCGCCACGGATCACGTGCACCATCCCTCGCGGCTCACGGCCGCAGAAGATCGTCCACCGCCCGCCCCCTTCGTTGACGGGGCTGATCGGCGGAAGTGTCGCGTGGGGCAGCACCATCCGCGCGCGTTCGGGCAAATCGCCCATCGACTGCACGAAATTGGCAAAATCCGTTCCGCCGAACCGCAACAGCCGGCAGAGCGGCTGCATGT
Organism: Palleronia sp.; assembly: GCF_042089775.1. Lineage (NCBI taxonomy): Bacteria > Pseudomonadati > Pseudomonadota > Alphaproteobacteria > Rhodobacterales > Roseobacteraceae > Palleronia > Palleronia sp. The sequence continues at coordinate 20,848 of NZ_JBELKF010000016.1, read as the reverse complement.
CGGGGTGCGAAACCAGGAAGATGCCGAGATCCTCCAGCACCTCTTCGGGCGCGCGCGCAAGGTGAGCCGCCGCGGAGGCAAGCACCCGTTCGCTCGTCACGGGCGGGTAGTTCAGCATTAGCTCGAAGGACGCAACGTTCACCTGCGAATCGGCGAGCACGGCGGCCCATACTTCGTCCCCGTACGTTCTGCGGACGAAACTTTGCAGTGCACGAGCCGTTAAGCCATTCATGTGTCCCACCTCCGTGAGACCGTGTAGCGCGAGGCGGTTAACAAGGTCCTTCGGCGTTCAGGTCCAATGTGTCTCGGCACCGCCCGGCAGCGCCGCACGCGCGCGCGCCGGCCGATCGTACGGCATCCCGATTGCGTCGCAACAGGCCACGACCCAAGCATCGTCCATCATCAGGAAGTCCAGCACGGCAGCGAGGAAAAACGGGTCATTCACGCCATTTCTGATCGATTCCGCGTCGCCGCCGGTGGAATTGAGGAAGACCAGCAACAGATCGTCGTGCGCCGCGAGCCAGAGCAATACATCCTTCGAAAGGGCTTCGGCATCTTCTTGCTTCATGGCACCACCGGCGGAAATTAGGTAATGAACCGTTAAGGATCAGAGAGTAGGTCGTATTGATCTGGCAAGACCGCATGATGGCGGTTTTTCCGAGGAGTGGGAATGCCCAGACGCGTCTTGATCGCTGATGGCACGGCGACGAACAGGATCGCCTTGCGCGCCGCGCTGTCCGCGGCCCGCTACGAGGTCACGGCGGTGGCTTCGGCGGCGGATGCAGCGCGTGAACTCGAAGAGAACGGCGCGGATGTCGTGATCGCCGATGCGAGCCTGCCCGACTTGACCCGCGCGCCGCTGCTCAGGCGCGTCGGGCCGACGTTCGACGAAGTGACACCGACGATCGTCATCACCAATGCAGACGACACCGAGACGAAGGCGGACTGGCTGGAACGTGGCGCGGCGACTGTTCTGTCGCGTCCCGTTGATCGCGGGTGGCTTCTGACCAACCTTCGCGCGCTCCTGCGTCGTCAGGATGCCGAGGCCGAGTTGGCCCGCCAGGTGGAAACTGCCGAGCGGCTGGGCTTTGCCGAGAGTTCGCTGCCCTTTCTCCCTTCTCTCAGCCTCGGAGTCATTGCAGCCGACCGCATCGCCGCCGGACGCCTCTTGCGCGGCGTGCCCGAGATTGCCGGTGCTCCGTTCATTCATTCGACGGCCGAGGAAGTACTTGCGGATACCACCGGCCGGACTCCCGACGTGTTGATCCTGTCCTGTGCCCACGACCCCGAAGAGGGCCTGTGGCTGCTGGCCGAACTGCGGTCGAATCCGCGCACGCGGCGCGCCGGGATCATCGTTGAGTGCGACCGCGCCGACACCGTGACTGCCGGCCGCGCGCTCGACACCGGGGCGACCGGAGTGATCGTTGATGACGCCGGGCCGCGCGAGCGCGCGGCAGTGCTGACCCGTGCCCTCGCCCAGAAGCGCAAGGTGGATGTGATGCGTCTGCGGCTGGCCGAGTGCCTGCGCATGGCCGCCAAGGACCATCTGACCGGGCTGTTCAACCGTCGCTACGCGATGCAGTATCTCGAGGATCTTGCCAGGAGTTCCTACGCCGAGGGCCGTCAGTTCGGCGTGATCCTGATCGACGTGGACCATTTCAAGCGCATCAACGATCAACTCGGCCACCACGCGGGTGACCAGATCCTGGCCGAGGTGGCCCGGCGGCTCAATGCCAACCTGCGCGAGCACGACCTGGTCTCTCGGTTTGGCGGCGAGGAATTCCTCGTGATCCTGTCGGACACGACTCCGGCCGAAGCATTCGTGGCGGCCGAGCGCCTGCGGTCCGCCATCCACAAGCCAGCATTCCGGGCAGACGATACCGCGCTCGACGTGACTGTAAGCTTGGGCGTTGCCTGCGATGTCCGGCGTCCCGAGCACGTGATCGCCCGCGCGGACAGCGCGCTGTACCGGGCCAAGCGCGAAGGGCGCAACCGCACCTGCCTCGCCGACGAAGAAGAGCCCGAGCCGGGTTGGGATGCGCCGGCGCGGCCGCGGTCGATCGTGGCGACCGATCCCATCCTGCGCCGTGCCGTCCCGAAGGTAACCTGAGGGAGCCGTTTGCGACAAAGGCGCGCAAGGACGATGCGCCCACTGGTCCCGCCCGGATTTGCACCCTAGCTCGGGATGACGACAGCGGAAGGCGACGAATGTTCGACACCTCGAGCCAACAGGCCGACACAAGCTCTGAGCGCCCGATCCGTCCGGCGCTGCTGCGCGGTTTCCGCCGCACGTGTCCCAATTGCGGATCTGGTCCTCTGCTGCGCAGCTATCTCAAGCTGCGCCACAACTGCGTGATCTGCGGCGAGGATTTATCGCCCGCACGGGCGGATGACGGGCCAGCCTATCTTACGATCCTGATCGTGGGCCACCTGATGGCGCCCTTCATGCACGTGATCTTCGTCGCTTTCCGCCCCGAACCTATCGTACTTGCCACGATCTTCTGCATAGCATGTGTTGGCCTCTCGCTGTACCTTTTGCCGCGGATCAAGGGCGCGATCGTGGGATTCCAATGGGCCAAGAGGATGCACGGGTTCTGAGGCCTGACCGGATTCGGGACGCCGCCACCGTCATCGTGGTGCGCGACGCGGCGAACCGTCCTCGCATCCTCATGGGGCAGCGCGGCCGGGCGGCGGCCTTCATGCCGAACAAGGTGGTGTTTCCCGGCGGCGCGGTAGATGCCGCCGATGCCGAGGTGCCGCTGGCCTTCCCCCTCGCCGATCCATGCCGCAGCCGCCTCGACCAACCCGGAGAGGCCGCACCCGAGGCCCTCGCCGCCGCCGCGATCCGCGAGCTGTGGGAGGAAACCGGGCAGATCGCCGGCGTCCGGGGCGCGTGGGACGACGCGCCCCCCGGATGGCGAGACTTCGCCGCCACCGGACACCGGCCGGACCCGCGCCACTTGCGCTACGTGTTTCGCGCGATCACTCCACCAGGCCGCCCCCGGCGCTTCGACGCGCGGTTCTTCCTGCTTCCGGCCGAGCGGCTGGCCACGGACCCCGACGATGTCTCGCGCGCCGATGGAGAGCTGCGGCACCTTGCCTGGGTCGAGCTGGACGCCGCGCGCAAGCTCGACCTGCCCTTTGTGACAGCGGTGGCATTGGGCGAGATTGCAGCACACTTGCCCAGGCTGACCGCACCAGACCGGGTCCCGTTCTTCGGCGACGACCGCGGGGTGACGGATGCGGCACGCCCCCGCGATTAGCCGCAGCTTTACGGGATCATCCGCAGGCGCGACACGTCATAGCCGTTGAAGTCGAGGATTTCTCTTGCGGCGGCTAAGCGGTCTGCAGGGATCACAGGGTTGCGGTTCAGGATCCAGCCCATCTGCCCCGAGGGCGTGCCGATGACCGCCGTTCGATACCCCTCGTCCACCCACAGCACCCAGTACGGCTCTGGACCGGGCTGCACGTCGAAGCGCCCCGGGCCGGTCATCCTCGCCAGGCTCTGGGTCCGCGCGACCTCGCCGTTCCGGGTGCAGGTGTTAACGATCCGCAGGTCCTCTGCCGTGGGGAAGTAGGCGACCCGGTTGTCCGTGCAGCCGTCCTGCGCTTGTGTGGGGAACGAGGCAACCAGATGCCACTCGCCGGCAAAGCGCGCAGGATCGAAGGACGCGATGGACGAGATCATCGCCCCGCTGTCGCGGTAGCCGGGCGGGGTAACCTGCGGCCGATCGGTCGAACAGGCGGCGAACACGAGAGGCACCAGCGCAAGGAAGCGAGCGTGACCCATCACGTGAACTGCTTGCGGAACGCAGGAGCAAGCGCGCGGCCCAAGGCGGCGTGGGCTTCGGGGCCGAAATGCACGCCCTCTTCCGCATCGGTCGAGATGACGGTGTTGGCGTCGAAGAAGCCGGCGCCCTCGACGGCCGCGATCTCGGCCATGTGCGCCGGAAGATCGGCGCAGCGGTCGGTCGCGCCGCGGAAGATCGGGGTCGAGAGGCCGGTCTCCTGCACCGCGGGCGGACAGACGACGAGGATGCGCGCGCCCGGCGCAAGCCGGTCAACCATGTGCAGAAGCGGACGAAGGCCGTAAGCAATCTCGAGCCCCGAGAGCGCGAAACGCGCCTTCTGGTCGTTCGTGCCCAGCATGATCGCCACCCCGTCGAGCGGCGCGTGGGTCTGCAGGCTGGCGGGCAGAACCCTCGACCCGTTCTTCCACGCCCCTTCGATAGGGTCGTCCAGAACGCAGGTGCGGCCCGGCAGACCATCCACGGTCAGCCGCCAGTCGGCGCCAAGCTCGCGCGCGACGTGGCCGGCCCAGCGGTCCTCGGGCGACAGGCGGTCGACATCTGCACCGTCGGGTTGGCTGCCGTGGGTGTTGCTGTCGCCGAAGATGAGGACGTGCGGCATCAGAAGGGCATCGGATGGGCGCGGTGCGCGGCTTCGATCTCGTCCAGCGCCTCCTGCGGGATTGGCGTCTCAAGGCCGGCCATCGCGTGCTCCATCTGCTCGGTGGTGGTGGCGCCAAAGATCGGGATCGACAGCACCGGGCGCGTCGTGACCCAGGCAAAGGCCATGTGGACGGGGTCGAGCCCGTGGCGCCGCGCGATGTCGAGGTAGGCGTCGATGGCGGCGGCGGTGCGCGGCCCGACACGGCCGTTCAGCCCGTCATTGATCGACCGGCGCGAGCCTTCGGGAACGTCGCCGCCCTGATACTTGCCCGACAGCAGTCCGCAGGCAAGCGGCGAGTAGGCCAGCAGCGTGACGTCCTCGTGGTGGCAGGCTTCGGCGACGTCGGTGTCGAACAGGCGGCAGAGCAGCGAGTACTCGTTCTGGATCGTGGTCACGCGGGGGCCGCCGGCTTCTTCGGCGGCGCGGCACCAGCGGGCGATGCCCCAGGCCGTATCGTTCGACAGGCCGAAGGCGCGGATCTTGCCCTGGTGCTGTAGGTCCTTCAGCGCGGACATGACCTCGTCGATGTTGTCGCTGACCCCAGCCGGGTCCTGCCCGGTGGGGTCATAGGTCCAGTTCTGGCGGAAGTGGTAGGACCCGCGGTTCGGCCAGTGGAACTGGTAGACATCCAAGTGGTCGGTGCCGAGCCGCTTCAGCGATCCGTCCAGCGCCTCGCGCAGGTGGGCGGCGGTGATCGGTGCGCCGTCGCGAACCATGTCCGACGGCCCGAGCATCTTGGTGGCGATGGTCAGCTCATCGCGGCGGCCGGTGCGCCTGATCCAGTTGCCGATGATCTGCTCGGTGTCGCCCACCGTCTCGGCCTTGGCAGGGTTCACCGGGTACATCTCGGCCGTGTCGAGGAAGTCGATCCCGTGGTCGAGCGCCATATCGATCTGGCGGTGGCCGTCCTCTTCCGAGGTCTGCCGCCCCCAGGTCATCGTGCCGAGGCACCAGTTCGGCACCTCGATCCCGCTCCGGCCAAGTTCGATGCGTTTCATGTGGGCTCCGTTTCCGCGTCTGTCGCGCGCAGGGTGCGGCTTGGGACGGGAAACGCAAGAGGGCCGCGGATTTTCCTTCGAAAATCCGGGCGCGCCGAAGCGTCGGCCGACCTCTTGGGCCGCCGGGGAAATGAGGATAACGAAGAGAGGCGGCCGCCGTGAGGTTGCGAGGGCGGGACGGGGCGTCACCCCCGGCCTGTGATTTCACCGGTGAAACCTGTGGTCGAGGCATGCCCGGATTGCCCGGCCGGGCGGCCTCTCCCTGTCTCGAATCTTCGTTTGCGCGCAGGGTGAGTTTGCGCCGACGGAGGTGAAGATCGGGTATGCGCACCGTGCGGCGGACTTGAGAACATAAGCGGAACACTCTAGGTTCTCGGACATGAACGCCCTTGCCGCTCATATCCTGTCGAACCGTCCGGCGCGGGCCGCGCACCCGCCGCTTGTCCCGGCCGAGGGGGCGGAGCTGACCACCGCCCGCGCGCACGAGGTCTGCGGGCCGGCGCGGCGGTATCTTGCGTTCCTTGCGGCCGCCGCCAGTCGTGGGCCAATCTTCTGGATTGCGCCCGCCTGGTGCCGGGTGCGCCCGAACCCGCCGGGCTTTGCGCATCTTTTCGATCCCGGGCGGCTGACCCTTGTGTCGCCCACGCGGGTCGAAGACGTGCTGTGGACGCTGGAAGAGGTGCTGCGCTCGGGCGCGGTGCCGCTGGTCGTGGCCGACCTGCCGGACCCGCCGGGGCTGACCCCGATCAGGCGGCTGCACCTTGCAGCCGAGACCGGCGCGGCCGAGGGTGCGCATGTCCCCACCGCGCTGATCCTGACGCCCGATGGCGACGCGCCGGGGGTGGAAAGCCGCTGGGCGCTGTCGCCCGCCTGCGATCCCGTGCGCACCGCCTGGCGGATCGAGCGGCTGCGCGCCCGCCAGGCGCCCCCGAAGACGTGGGAGATCGACGCGACCGGCCGAACGCTCGCCCCTGCGCAAGGGGTCGCCCGTTCGCGGTAAATGAGGGGTTTTCATCCGCGATCACGCAGCTATGATCGGCCCCATGACGATCCTTCAGGGCCTCGGCCTCCTCCTGCTTACTCGCCTCTGAGCGTGCCAGCCCGGCGCGCCGCTCAGGGGTGGACACAGCGCCGGACGAGACAGCAGAGAGACACCAGAGCCGAAGGACATCCTCATGAATCCCGATACCGCCGCCATCGCCCGCGAGCCGCAACGCGTGCTGATCTTCGACACGACCCTGCGTGACGGAGAGCAGTCACCCGGCGCGACCATGTCCCATGTCGAGAAGCTCGAGATCGCCGAGCTGCTGGACGAGATGGGCGTCGACATCATCGAGGCCGGCTTCCCCATCGCCTCCGAGGGCGATTTCGCCGCCGTGTCCGAGATCGCGCAGCGTTCGAAGAACGCCACGATCTGCGGACTGGCACGCGCCAACCTCAAGGATATCGACCGCTGCTGGGAAGCGGTGAAGCATGCGGGCAGCCCCCGCATCCACACCTTCATCGGCACCTCGCCCCTGCACCGCGCCATCCCGAACCTGACGAAGGAAGAGATGGCCGACCGCATCCACGAAACGGTCACCCACGCCCGCAACCTCTGCGACAACGTGCAATGGTCGCCGATGGACGCCACCCGGACCGAATGGGACTACCTGCGGCACACGGTCGAGATCGCGATCAAGGCTGGCGCCACGACGATCAACATCCCCGACACCGTCGGCTACACCGCGCCCGTCGAATCCGCCGATCTGATCCGGCGCCTGATCGCCGAGGTCGAAGGCGGCGAGGACGTGATCTTCGCGACCCACTGCCACAACGACCTGGGTATGGCGACGGCGAACAGCCTGGCCGCGGTCGAGGGTGGCGCGCGGCAGATCGAGTGCACGATCAACGGCCTGGGCGAGCGCGCCGGCAACACGGCGCTCGAAGAGGTCGTGATGGCGATGAAGGTGCGGGGCGACATCATCCCGTATTCGACCCAAATCGACACAAAGCGGATCATGCACATCTCGCGCAGGGTCGCGACGGTCTCGGGCTTTCCGGTTCAGTACAACAAGGCCATCGTCGGCAAGAACGCCTTCGCCCATGAATCGGGTATCCATCAGGACGGCATGCTGAAGAACGCCGAGACGTTCGAGATCATGCGCCCCGAGGATGTCGGCCTGTCCCAGACGAGCCTGGTGATGGGCAAGCATTCGGGCCGCGCCGCGCTGCGGTCCAAGCTGAAAGAGATGGGCCACGACGTCGAAGGCAACCAGCTGCAGGACATCTTCGTGCGGTTCAAGGCGTTGGCCGACCGCAAGAAAGAGGTTTACGACGAGGATATCGAGGCGCTCGTGCAGGCGCAGGGCGCTGCCGAGGATGCGCTGGAGCTGAAGTTCCTCCGGGTGATCTGCGGCACCGAGGCGCCGCAATCCGCCGACCTGACGCTGACCATCGACGGCGTCGACAGGCAGGTCACGGCCCAAGGCGACGGCCCGGTTGACGCGACCTTCAACGCGATCAAGGCGCTGGTGGACCACACGGCCACACTGCAACTCTATCAGGTGCACGCCGTCACCGAAGGCACCGACGCGCAGGCCACCGTGACCGTGCGGCTGGAAGAAGCCGGGCGGATCGTGTCCGGCCAGTCAGCCGATACGGACACGGTCGTGGCAAGCGCACGGGCTTACATCGCGGCGCTGAACCGCCTGCTGGTCAAGCGGCGCACCTCGCCCGAAGGCGCAGACACCCGCGCGGTCAGCTACAAGGATACGGTCTGACCGTGCCGCCCTGACGCAATAGGCGAAAACCGGCTAGCGCCATCGATCAGCGTGGCGCCAGCCGACCCGCATGGTATCCTGTTTGAAGGGTCTGGTCGGGGACGATCTGCGTCGGGGAGCAACATAGTGGACGGCGGTTTTGTGCGCACTCTCGAGCCGAGTCTCGACAGTGCCATGCTTGCGATTCTCGACCAGAGCCGTGACTGCATCACGGTCATCGAGACGGACGGTTCGCTGTCCTTCATCAGCACCAATGGCCTTCTCGGCACGGGCATCGACAGGTTCGACGCGGTGCTGGGCGAGCCGTGGCACACGCTCTGGTCCGGACAGAGCCGCGCGCAGGCCGCCGACGTCCTGTCGCGTGCCGCAGAGGGCGAAGATGCCCGGTTCGAAGCGTGGCGCGATGACGGGCAGCGGTGGGAGGTTGCCGTCTCGCCCGTGCGGGACCGGACGGGGCGGATCACGCACCTGATCTCGACCGCGTGGCCCGTCTCGACCCCAGGGGCGAAGGTCGCCGCAGCCGAGCGCAATGCCGAGATGCAGACCACGGTCGCGCGCGAGTCGCAACACAGGCTGAAGAACCTCATCACCGTCATCGGCTCGATCTCAAAGCTGATCGCACGGCGCAGCCGGACGGTGGACGAGTTCGAGCGCAGCTTTCAGCGCCAGCTCCTCCACCTCGATCGGGCGCAGGCCCTTCTGACGGAAGGGGCCGAGGATGACGGTTCTCTGGGCCAGGTGGTGGCGGTCGTGCTCGAAGGCGAAGGAAACGACCCGCGAGTGACGGTCAACCCGCTGCCCACGGGGCGGATCGGCGATCGGGCCGTGCAGTTGCTGGCCCTCGTGCTGGGAGAGCTGCGTACGAACGCGATCAAGTACGGCGCGCTATCGGAAGAGGCTGGCCGCGTGCTGTTGAATATCGAGGCCGACGGTCCCGATCTGCACGTCGTCTGGACCGAGGACACCGGCCACGAGAGGCCCTCTCCGACGCTCTCCGGGGGATCGGGGCTGGAGCTGATCCGGAGGATGATCTCGACCGGCGGTTCTGAGCCGGAAATCAGTTGGACCGGCCGCGGCATCCAAGTCGCCTTCGACACGCCCGGCATCTGAGAAACGTGAGCCGGTTCCTGCCGGTTTTCGCCGCGCAAGCGAAATTGCCTTCGGCGCCGCATTTTTTCGCGGGCCGCGACCCTTTTCCATCGCTGCTCTACTGTTATAAGGCCCGGACTTGTGGCGCGCCGCAGCGTGGAAGTGGGGACAGGATATGAGCAGCTTCACCGGCCTTTTTTCGTCGGACATGGCGATAGATCTCGGGACGGCGAACACCCTTGTCTACGTCAAGGGGCGCGGGATCGTCCTGAACGAACCGTCGGTGGTGGCCTTCCACGTGAAGGACGGACGAAAGCAGGTCCTGGCCGTGGGCGAGGATGCCAAGCTGATGCTCGGCCGCACACCAGGTTCGATCCAGGCGATCCGGCCGATGCGCGAGGGCGTGATCGCGGACTTCGACGTCGCGGAAGAGATGATAAAGCACTTCATCCGCAAGGTTCACAAGCGCACGACTTTCTCGAAGCCGAAGATCGTCGTTTGCGTGCCCCACGGCGCCACACCGGTGGAAAAGCGCGCAATCCGTCAATCCGTGATCTCGGCCGGTGCACGACGTGCCGGGCTGATCCCCGAACCGATCGCCGCGGCCATCGGCGCGGGGATGCCGATCACCGATCCGACGGGCAACATGGTCGTCGATATCGGCGGCGGCACCACCGAGGTTGCCGTCCTGTCGCTGGGCGACATCGTCTATGCCCGCTCGGTCCGCGTCGGCGGTGACCGGATGGACGAGGCCATCGTAAGCTACCTGCGACGCCAGCAGAACCTCTTGATCGGCGACGCCACGGCGGAACGCATCAAGACCACGATCGGCTCGGCGCGAATGCCCGATGATGGGCGCGGTTCAGCGATTCAGATCCGCGGGCGCGACCTCGTGAACGGCGTCCCGAAGGAAATCGAGATCACGCAGGCCCAGGTCGCCGAGGCGCTGGCGGAGCCGGTGCAGCAGATCTGCGAGGCCGTGATGACCGCGCTCGAGACGACGCCGCCCGACCTTGCCGCCGACATCGTGGACCGGGGCGTCATGCTGACCGGGGGCGGCGCGCTTCTGGGCGAATTGGACCTCGCGCTGCGGGAACAGACTGGCCTGGCCGTGTCGATCGCCGACGAGTCACTCAATTGTGTGGCTCTGGGGACCGGGAAGGCCCTCGAATATGAAAAACAGCTTCGGCATGTGATAGACTACGACAGCTGATCGCACCTGCTGCGGGATACGCACCGCATGGCCAGACACACCTACGACCGTGAACAATTCACGCGGCCGGTCCGACGCATCCTCGTCGGGACGCTGGTGGTGCTGTTCGTCGCGATCTTCCTGTTCTGGCGCATCGACGGTCCCAGGGCCGAACGGATCCGCGCGCAAATCGTCGACCAGGTCGTGCCGTCGATGGACTGGGCGCTGCTGCCCGTGACGCGCCTGTCGGGGATGGTGGACAACTTCCACAGCTACGCCCGCATCCACGAGCAGAACCGCCAGTTGCGTCGCGAACTTCAGCAGATGAAGGCGTGGAAAGAGGCCGCGCTGCAGCTCGAGCAGGAGAACGCCAAACTTCTGGACCTGAACAAGGTGCGGCTCGACCCCAAGCTGACTTTCATCACCGGTGTCGTGCTGGCCGATAGCGGCTCGCCCTTCCGTAAGTCGGTGCTGCTGAACATCGGGGCACGTGACGGCATTCAGGACGGCTGGGCAGCGACGGATGGACTGGGCCTCGTCGGGCGCATCTCGGGCGTGGGTCGTACGTCGAGCCGCGTGGTGCTGCTGACCGATTCGAACAGCCGGGTGCCGGTGGCGATTCAGCCCTCCGGGCAGCGGGCGATCGTGGCGGGCGACAACTCGCCCGTTCCACCTCTCGATTTCCTGGAAAGCCATGAAAGAGTGCGCCCTGGCGACCGGATCGTGACCTCGGGCGACGGCGGCGTGTTGCCGGCAGGGCTGCTTGTCGGAACCGTGGTTCAAGGGTCGGATGACAGGCTGCGCGTCCGGCTCGCCGCCGATTACGAACGGCTAGAGTTCCTGCGCGTGTTGCGCTCCTCACCAGCCGAGGGCATCGCCGCGACCGGCGGTCTGGTTGCGCCCGCCCGCGAAAAACAGACCGTGGCCCTGCCGACCGAGGCGGCCGATGGTTGATCCGGTCACGCTGCGCCGCGCAGGATTCCGCACCCTGTTCGTCGCCGTCGCCTTTGCCTTCGTCTTCGTGCGGATCCTGCCGTTCATGGGCCCCTCGGGCGGCTGGCCGGCGCCCGATCTGATCGTCATCCTAGCCTTCGCGTGGATCCTGCGGCGGCCCGAGTATCTGCCCCTGTGGCTGGTCGCCATCGTGGTCCTTTTCGCGGACGTGATCTTCATGCGGCCGCTGGGGGTATGGGCGCTTGCGACGGTCCTCGGCACCGAGTTCCTGCGCCGCCGCAGCCATACGACGCTCGAGCAGCCCTTCCCGGTGGAGTGGTTTCGCATCGCGTCGGTTCTTCTGGTGATGCACGCGGGCGAGGCGCTGATCCTTGCGGTAACCCTGGTGCCGCAGCCCGGACTTGGCGCAACGCTGCTCGAATACCTCACGACCGTCGCCTTCTATCCGTTGGCGGTGGTGGCGACGGCCTTCGTCTTTGGCGTGAGACCGCCCAGTCCCAACGAACGCGATGCGGAGGCCCGCACATGAAACGCACCAAACGCGATACCGAAGCCTCGGCCGGCCGCGTCACGCGCCGCAGCCTGGTGCTGGGCGGCGTGCAGCTTGGCGTCGTAGGCGCTTTGGGCTGGCGGATGCAGCAGATGCAGGTCGAGCAGGCTGACCAGTTCCGCCTGCTGGCCGAAGAGAACCGCATCAACATGCGACTGCTCGCCCCGGCACGGGGACTGATCTTCGACCGCAACGGGGTGCCGCTGGCCGAGAACGCGCAGAACTATCGCATCGTCATCGTCCGCGAGGATGCCGGCGACGTGGAAGCCGCGCTCGAAAAGCTGCGCCAGCTCATCTATATCGGCGATGACGAGATCGAGCGCACGCTCAAGGAGGTCTCGCGCCGGTCGTCTTTCGTGCCCGTCACGATCACCGACCAGCGCACGTGGGAAGACGTTGCGGCCGTGGCGGTGAACACGCCCGCCCTGCCCGGCATCACCCCCGATGTCGGCCTGACGCGGAACTATCCGCTGGGGCAAGACTACGCCCACGTGGTGGGGTATGTCGGCCCGGTCTCGGATTACGACCTCAGCAAGATGGACGACGACGATCCGCTTCTTCAGATCCCGAAGTTCCAGATCGGCAAGACGGGCGTCGAGCAGAAGTATGAGCATCAGCTACGCGGCAAGGCCGGCGCCCGGAAGATCGAGGTCAACGCGGCCGGCCGCGTCATGCGCGAGCTCGACCGCAACGAGGGCGTGCCCGGCACCGACCTGCAACTGACGGTCGAGAGCCGCTTGCAGAACTTTGCCGAGGCAAGGCTGGCGCTTGGTCTTTCAGCCGCGGCGGTGGTGATGGACGTGCGTACGGGCGATCTGGTGGCGGTGGGCAACGCGCCGTCCTTCGATCCCAACAAGTTCGTCCGCGGCATCTCGGTCAGCGATTACGGTGCGCTGACGGGGGACAAGCATCGCCCGCTGGCCAACAAGGCGGTGCAGGGCGCCTACCCGCCTGGCTCGACCTTCAAGATGCTCGTCAGCCTTGCCGCAGTCGAACACGGGCTCCTGTCCTCGGACGAGACGATCTATTGCGGCGGCTATACCGAGTTAGGCAACCGGCGGTTCCACTGCTGGAAGCGCGGCGGCCACGGCCGGATGAACCTGGAACAGAGCCTCCAGCAATCCTGCGACGTGTTCTACTACGAGCTCGCGCAGCGTGTCGGCATCGACCGCATAGCCGACATGGCGCGCAAGTTCGGCATAGGGGAGCAGTTCGACCTGCCCATGTCGGCCGTGACCTCGGGCGTCATGCCCGACAAGCAATGGAAGCGGTCGCGCTACGGTCAGGAATGGCGGGTCGGCGACAGCCTCAACGCCGCCATCGGCCAAGGCTACGTCCTGTCCTCGCCGCTGCAGCTGGCGGTGATGACGGCGCGGATCGCGTCGGGCAATCGCATCCAGCCGCGGCTGGTCAAGTCCATCAACGGGATCGAGACGCCCGTGGTCGGTGCCGAGCCGCTGGATGTGAACGAGGGGCACCTGCGGCTGGTGCGCAAGGGCATGTTCGCCGTGTCGAACACCAGCCGCGGAACCGGCTACCGTTCGCGGATCGAGGGCGAGGGCCTCGCGATGGCGGGCAAGAGCGGCACCAGCCAAGTGCGGTCGGTCGTGGTCAATAACGCGACCGTCCCGTGGGAGGAACGCGACCACGGGCTCTTTGTCTGCTATGCGCCGTACGACAATCCAAAATACGCGGTTTCGGTCATCGTCGAACACGGCGGCGGCGGGTCCAGCGCCGCGGCGCCGGTGGCACGCGACATCCTGCTCTTTGCGCTGCATGGCGAACTGCCCCCGCTCGAGTCCTATCCGTCAAGTGACCGGGGCAAGATAGAAGAGCTGTTCGCCGGTCTGGACCTGCGCAACGACTTCCGCCCGTCGAGCACCCGCAGGAGCCGCGCGTGAGCTACCTCGAGAACAACGTCAAGCGCGTGCCTTCGGGCCTGTCCAAGGTGCTCTACCTGAACTGGCCGCTTTTCCTCCTGCTCTGTGCGGTGGCATCGGCGGGCTTTCTGATGCTCTACTCCGTCGCGGGCGGGTCGATCGAGCGCTGGGCCGAGCCGCAGATGGAGCGTTTCGCCCTCGGCTGCGCGGCCATGTTCGTGATCGCGATGGTCCCGATCTGGTTCTGGCGGAACATGGCGGGCCTGGCCTACCTGACCTCGCTTGCGCTTCTGGTCGGGGTCGAGGTCGCGGGCACGACCGGGATGGGCGCGACACGCTGGATCGACCTGGGCTTCATGCGCCTCCAGCCGTCCGAGCTGATGAAGATCGGGCTCGTCATGATTCTGGCGGCCTACTACGACTGGCTCGACGTGAAGAAGGTATCGAACCCGATCTGGGTGATCCCGCCGCTGATCCTGATCGCGCTGCCGACGCTTCTGGTCCTGAAGCAGCCCGACCTTGGTACGGCGCTGCTGCTGATCATGGGAGGCGGCGCGGTGATGTTCTGCGCGGGCGTCTCGTGGTGGTACTGGGGCGTCGCCATCGCCAGCGGCGTCGGCGCGGTGTCGGCGGTGTTCAACTCGCGCGGGACAACGTGGCAGTTGCTGAAGGACTACCAGTATCGCCGGATCGACACGTTCCTCGATCCGGCCTCCGATCCGCTAGGCTCCGGCTATCACATCACCCAGTCCAAGATCGCGCTCGGGTCGGGCGGCTGGACAGGCCGCGGGTTCATGCAAGGCACGCAGTCGCGGCTGAACTTCCTGCCCGAGAAGCACACCGACTTCATCTTCACGACTCTGGCCGAAGAGTTCGGCTTCATCGGCGCGGCATCCCTTCTGGCAGTTTATATGGGCATCGTGATGTTCTGCATCGTCTCGGCCATGCAGAACCGCGACCGTTTCGGGGCGCTGGTGACGCTTGGGATCGGTGCGACGTTCTTCCTGTTCTTTGCGGTGAACATGGCGATGGTCATGGGACTCGCGCCGGTGGTAGGCGTGCCCCTGCCGCTGGTCAGTTATGGAGGGTCGGCAATGCTGGTGCTGATGTGCGGATTCGGGCTGGTTCAGTCCGCCCATATCCACAGGCCACGCGGCCGATGATCCGGGTCCTGTTCGCTGCCGACGACGCGATCTGGCCCGAGTGGAGCAGTCCGCTGCGCGACGCCTTTGCCGCGCGGGGGCTTGAGGTCGACCTGAATCGCCACCATCGCCCCGAGGACGTGGACGCCATCGTCTGCGCTCCGAACGGCCCGGTGCAGGACTTCCGCCCCTATGACCGCGCACGGCTCGTGCAGACCCTGTGGGCGGGGGTCGAAGGGATCGTGGGCAACGAGACACTGGCTCAGCCGCTGGCGCGCATGGTCGATCCGGGCCTGACCGAGGGCATGGTCGAATACGTGATCGCCCACGTCCTGCGTCATCATCTCGGAATCGACCGGATCCTGCGGTCGCAGGACGGCCACTGGAACCCGACGGTGCCGCCGCTGGCCCGCGACCGCAAGGTCACGGTGCTGGGGCTGGGGGCGCTCGGGGCCGCCTCGGCGGTGCAGCTTGCCGCGCTGAGGTTCAAGGTGACGGGGTGGTCGGCCTCGCAGAAGGACATCGCCGGCGTCAGCTGCCTGTCCGGACCCGAGACGCTGAAGGATGCGTTGCGCTCGGCCGAGATCCTGGTCCTGCTCCTGCCGCTGACCTCCGAGACCGAGGGGCTGATCGACGCCGCGGCCCTGGGCCACCTGCCGACAGGCGCGGTCATCATCAATCCCGGGCGCGGTGGCCTGATCGTTGACGCGGATCTCCTCGCGGCGCTCGAAACCGGCGCCGTCCGACACGCCACGCTCGACACGTTCCGGGTGGAACCCCTGCCGCACGACCACCCCTTCTGGTCCCATCCCGGCGTGACCGTGACGCCGCACATCGCCTCGGCCACGCGGCCCGAGACCGCCGCCGCAGTGGTGGCCGAGAATCTGGCCCGTGCCATGACGGACAAGCCGATCCTGCATCTCGTGGACCGCACGCGGGGCTACTGAACCATTCCTGCCGTGCGCAGCCGTCAGCGCAGGCGCGGTGGAGCGTTCGGGTCGCTTCCCGGCGCTTTTCGATCCGCAGGCTCGAACTTCGGGATGTCAAATCGCAGGCCAACGCGGGCGAGCCGCGCCGCGACAGGGCTGTGGGCGGGGAAGAACGTGACGTCGAGCGCGCCGGCCTCGAGCCCCGAGAACACGAGCGCCTCGCGCACCGCGCGGGCGAGCGCGCCTTCGGCCCCCGGTGCCGCGTCGATGAACGCCAGCAGGTGGCCCTTGGCGCCGCTCTCCCACGTCACGCCGGTCAGGTAGGCCATCCGCGCCAGCCCCTGCGCCGAGGCAAGCTTGCCGTCCAATGCCGTCAGCAGCCGCTCGGGCAGCTCCTTGGGCGCAGTCAGGTCCTTCGGCACTTCCTCGGCCTCGGCGGGCGCATCGGCCACCGTTTCGGCCAGCCAGGTCACCGCGTCGGGAGCCATCAAGTGCGACGACGGCGCCACGCCGGGATTCAGCGCAAGGCCGATCCCCCGCCCGGTCAGCATCTGCACCAGCGTCCGCCCCGGAAGCGCAGCATAGGGCGAGCCACCCTCGGCAAATTCGGTCAGCCGCTCCAGGCGGTCGAAGGCCAGCACGAAGCGCCCCTCGGACGTGTCGAAGAGCCTCGGGTCCAGCGCGTCGCCGCGCTCGGGCTCTTGCGTCAACAGCAAGAACATCTCGGACGAGGCGATGCGATCATGGAAGGCAAGCCGGGCCGTGTCGTCATCGGGCGCGGCCTCCATCGCGGCATGGGCGTCATCGAGCGGGGTCGTCATCCATTACCTCCTTCACCCTGACGCGCAGGACTGGCAGACATCCCGCCTCGCGCCAAAGTTTTTCCTCAACCACGCGGTATTGCGCCAAGGCGGATGCGACAAGGGGAAGACCTGCGACGCATGGTTTCGTCCAGCCCCCGCAGATATCACTCCTCTTGCCCCTCGCATCACATGCACCGCGGACCAATGTGGCTAGCGGGGTTTGCCTCAGGAAGGGTAAAGCTGCTTGATGTGGGTCCTTCTTGCCTGATCGAGAGCCACCAAGCCAGGCCCGATCGTGCCCCCGCCTGCCCTTTGATGCGCCGCTACCCCAAGGTCTGCTGCCATCGGCCATCGAGGCCGAAGTCGGCGTGACGCTGCTCGCGAAGCGCCGTGAGACCGGAACCTTCGACGCGGTTGGCGGCACGGTCTTCTTCCTGAGCATTCGAACGCCGCTCGTCCCGATCCGGCAGGTAATCTGCGGCGGCCGAACTCGCGCGACCAGTGCGGCGACCTTCGACTGATGTCCGCTCTTTGTTCAGCGGTCCGAAGGCAGTCAGCCCTGCACCGCCAGGTCCGCGTCCCATCGAGCGGCTGGAGCACCGATGCGCGAGGTCAGTGCCGCAACGTCGCCATGCCCGTCGATGGTGCAGATCTCCTGCCAGACTGTCGCACTGACATCACGGCCCAAAAGCGTCGCGGATTTCTCGCGCAGTCGCGGCTCGATAACGTCGGGATCGCTGTCTTTCAGCACGTCATGCTCCGCCTCGTGCACCTGCCCCGCCGAAGTCACGCGGACCTTGGACGCTGTATCGGAGACCATCTCGTCAGCGATCACCGTCACCCGGTCGCGCAGCGCAATCAGGTTCGCGCGTGCGCAGGTCGCGTCGGTGTAAACGTCGAGCGCCGCGGTATCGAGGCCGGCCAGGCTCATCGCGGCGGTCAGGCGATAGCTGAACTTGGCCTGCAGTCCGGTAGCCGGCTTGGGCTGGTTGCACACGGCGAGCCAGCGCGGATGAGTACGAACCTCGACGGCCTCGACCGAGGTTGCGTCCAGACCGTCCGCCTTCACCTTTCGCAGCGCCTCGAGCATTGCGTGCAATCCGTGGCAGCAGGCGTGAAACTTGTACGAGATGTCGGGGAACACCCAGCTTTCGCCAAGTCCGGCCAGCGCGGTGTCATCGGCAAGCCCAGAATGGGTCGGACCGAAGCCCTGCATGCCCTCGATGGCATCGGGGGCAGAGCCCGCCCCGGCCTCTGCCAACAGCGCGCAGGTGACGCCGACCTCGGCGGCGAATCCCGCATTGAGAGGCTTTCCCATCGTCCCGAACTGGCTCTTGAGTCCGGCGGCACGGGTCGCCGCAAGGCTCAGCGCCTGCGTCATCTGCGTCGTGTCCAGCCCGAGGATGCGCCCCGCCGCAGCGGTGGCCCCGAAGGCGCCAGAGGTGCCGGTCTGGTGGAACCCCGCCTCGTAATGCGGCCGCCCGAGCCATGCGCCGACGCGGCAGGCGGTCTCGAGCCCCGCCGCCAGCGCCTGCATCAATCGGGCGCCGTCGGCGCCGCGTGCCTCGGCAAGTGCCAGCGCGGCAGGAATGACCGCGACACTCGGGTGACCGATATGGCCGAAATGCGTGTCGTCGTAATCAAGCGCGTGGCTGGTCGCGCCGTTGGCCAAAGCGGCCGCGGCAGGTGCCGCATGGCCGCCGCCAAAGAGCGTCGCCCCGCCCTTTGCCTGCGCGCCGCCAAGCGCCACCTGGCGCGCCGCTCGGGCGACAGGCTCGTCGCATCCGGCGAGGCCGACGGTGGTCCAGTCGAAAAGCGAGAAGCGGACGAAGCGCGCCATGCGCGGATCTTCGGCGGGGCTGGCAGCGGCGAAGCTGCCGAGGGTCTGTGCGAGTGTCATGTCTGCCCTTGTTCTGCAATGTCGTCGAATGCGCCGTTCAACCGCACAGCGCGGCGCGGGCGGCGCTGTACTCTCGTTCAAGGCGCGCCACCACATCGGCGGCAGGCTCCAGCGCCTGCGACTGCCCAACCGCTTGGCCGGCGCTCCAGACCTGCGACCACGCCTTGGGGCGATCCGGGTCGGTCTTGGCGCCCATCCGCCGGGGCTGCGCCAGCCGTGCCTCATCGAGATCGACGCCGGCGGCCTCGATGCTCTGCATCAGGTAGTTGGCATGAGTACCCGAGAACATCGGCGTATAGAGGATTCCATCGGACTCGGCTTCGACGATCATCTGCTTGTGGGCCTCGGGCGCGATCGCCTCTTCGGTTGGAATGAAGACGGTGCCGGCATAGGCGAAGTCGCAGCCCAGCACCTGCGCCGCCAGAACCGAGCGACCGTTGGCAATGGCCCCCGCGAGCGCCAGCGGTCCATCCCAGAAGGCCCGTACCTCTTCGACAAGCGCGAAGGGGCTGAGGGTGCCCGCATGGCCACCCGCGCCGGCACCGACCAGGATCAGGCCGTCGACCCCTGCCGCGGCGGCGCGGCGCGCGTGGCGCGCCTTGACCACGTCGTGGAACACCAGGCCGCCATAGCCATGCACCGCCTCGACCACCTTGTCAGGCGCGGAAAGCGAGGTGATGACCAGCGGCACCTCGTGGCGCACTATGGTCTTCAGGTCCTCATCAAGCCGAGTGTTGTAGTCGTTGACGATTAGGTTGATCCCATAGGGCGCCGCAGCCGTTCCGGTGTTGCGTCGATGGGCCTCGATCCGAGTGCCGATCTCGGTCAGCCACTCGTCGAGCTGCGCCGAAGGGCGCGCGTTGAGTGCAGGAAACGTGCCGATCACCCCCGCGCGGCACTGCGCCACGACCAGTTCGACGCCCGAGGCTAGAAACATCGGCGCGCCGATCAGCGGCAGCTTGAGCCCGGCTCCGAGCTGCTCAATGGCGCTTCGCATGATCATTCATTCGCTCCCAGTGATGGAACCGCATGGCAAAGGCTTGCTGCGGTTCAACATTCGGCGGGCACGGGACGCTACCGGTGATTGCAGCGGCTCGGCCTCTTCCCCGATCTCGATGCGGCCGCCCTCCGCCACGATCACGTTGCGCGCCCAGTCGAGGTCCTCGGGCTCGGCCTGGAAACCGGCCCATACCGGCGCGAACTGGGCCGGATGGATCAGGCATTTCCCACCAAAGCCAAGCTCGCAGGCATGCATCGCCTCGTCGGTGATGAGAGCGGCATCCTCAATCGAGATCGAGACGCCGTCCAAAGGCGCCGGCCGCCGGGCCAGCCGCGCTGCCTGCACGACGCGGCTGCGCAGGGGCAGCAAGGCCAGTCGTGTGTGAGCACAGCCCAGATCCTCGCACAGGTCGATAGAACCCAAGGCCAGGCGGTCGGCGATCTGCGCGATCTGCTCCACCTGGGACAGCCCCTGCACCGTCTCGACCAGGGCGATGATCCTCTGCCGCTCGCCCAGTGTCTCACGCAGGGCGGCCACCTGCGCGGCGGTTTCAGCCTTGGGCAGGATCACACCGTCAAATCCCGCGACCCGCGCAAAGGCCACGTCATCGCGGTGCCACGCGGTGCCGACACCATTGATCCGCAGGTAGAGCGGGATCGAGCGCTGCACCGGCAGCGCGCTCTGCGGGATACGGCGGACGCCCGCCTTGCTCTCGGGCGGCACGGAGTCCTCGAAGTCGATCACCACCGCGTCGGCTCCGGCGGTACAGGCCCGCTCGAGAAGATCCGGACGTTCGGCAGAGACGAAGAGCGGAAACCTCGGCATCTCGACCCGCTCGGGAGCAGCGTCAATGCGCCCAGGTTCACCCTGCGCCGGCGCCTCGCGGGCGTTGCCGCCGCGCATCTTCGCAGCGGGCCCGGATAGTTTGCGGCGCCCCATCAGGTCAGGATACGCGCCTCGGTCACGGCCTGCACCGCGTCGAGGCTGTTGCCGGGGGTCAGCTCGACGAGCCGGAAGCCGTCGGGCGTCACGTCGAGCACCGCGAGATCCGTGTAGACGCGGCTCACGACGCCCAGCCCGGTGAGCGGATAGGTGCACCTCTTCAGCAGCTTGGGACTGCCATCGCGGTTCACGTGGCGCATCATAACGAAAATCGTCGGCACACCGACAACCAGATCCATCGCGCCGCCCACCGCC
>NZ_JBELKF010000015.1:0-56723 GCF_042089775.1 Palleronia sp. | reverse complement strand
TCGGCGGTATAGACCTTCTGCGCATCGTGCCCGCCGCGGCGGAGTGCAAAGATCTCCTCGTCGGTCCAGTCCTCGACCAGGGCGGCGGTTTCGGGGTATTTCCCGAAGAAATGCTCGCGGATATAGGCGCCATCCTTCGACTTGAAGGTCTGGTAGTCGCCGTCCACCGTCTCGTCCATGAGCTGGCGCAGCTTGCCGCTGGTGTCCCGCTCGAGCAGGTCGTCCCAGCCCTTGCCCCACAGCACCTTGATCACGTTCCAGCCCGACCCACGGAACGAGCCCTCAAGCTCCTGCACGATCTTGTGGTTGCCGCGCACCGGCCCGTCGAGGCGCTGAAGGTTGCAGTTGATGACGAAGATCAGGTTGTCGAGGTTCTCGCGTGCCGCGATGTTGATGGCGCCGAGCGATTCCGGCTCGTCCATCTCGCCGTCGCCGAGGAAGGCCCAGACCTTGCGGTCCGACTTCTCGATCAGGCCCCGGTTCTCCATGTATTTCATGAAGCGCGCCTGGTAGACGGCCATCAGCGGCCCGAGCCCCATCGAGACGGTCGGGAACTGCCAGTACTCCGGCATCAGCCAGGGGTGCGGGTAGGAGGACAGGCCCTTGTTGCCCGTCTCCATCCGGAAGTTCTTCAGATCTTCTTCCGACAGACGCCCTTCCATGAAGGACCGCGCGTAGATCCCGGGGATCACGTGACCCTGGAAGAACACCATGTCGCCGCCATGTGTGGCCGAGCGCGCGCGCCAGAAGTGATTGAGGCCGATGTCATACATCACCGCCGACGAGGCGAACGAGGCGATGTGCCCGCCGATCCCGTCCTCGGCCTTGTTCGCCTTCACCACCGTCGCCGCAGCGTTCCAGCGATTGATCGACCGGATGCGCTTTTCCATGTCGGCATCGCCGGGGATCTCGAGCAGATCGTCGGCGGGAATGGTGTTCTGGTACGGCGTGGTCGAGCTGAAGGGCAGCACCGCGCCTGCGGCCCGTGCCTGGCTGACGGCCTTGTCGAGCAGGAAGTGCGCCCGATCCGGTCCGTCGCGGGCGATCACGTCCTCGATCGCCTCCTGCCATTCCTGGCTTTCTACCGGATCGATGTCATCCTGACCGTCTTTCATGGCGCTCTCCTTCGATAGCGAGGGAGGCAAGGCGCAATTCGTGCGCCTGCAGTCCGCCTCCCTCGGACTGCTGATTTGACGTAGACCATAGCCTGTCGTCATCCATAGCGTCAGCCACCCTGCGCGAAGATCTGCTATGCATATGGCGCAACTGCCATGCACTTGCTGCATAGCAGCGTAACGAAATGTCCCAGGCAGCGCCGGCGAGTTGCTCTTCCTGCGCGCAGGATCATTGCGCGCCCGGTCCGGGCCTTTTCATGGCCGCGCCGGCCCGCTAACAGACGGCGCGAACAGCACGAAAGGCAGGCCCATGCGCAGCGCCTCGATCACCCGCAAGACGAACGAGACCGACATCACCGTGATGGTCGATCTCGACGGAACCGGCACCGCCGAGATCCAGACCGGGGTCGGCTTCTTCGACCACATGCTCGACCAGCTCGCCCGCCACTCGCTGATCGACATGCATGTGCGCACCAAGGGCGACCTGCATATCGACGACCACCACACGGTCGAGGATACCGGCATCGCGATCGGCCAGGCGCTCCGCCAGGCCCTGGGCGAGAAGCGCGGCATCTATCGCTACGGCCAGTGCGCCCTGCCGATGGACGACACGCTGGTGACGGCGGCGCTCGACCTGTCGGGGCGGCCGTGGCTGGGATGGAACCTGCCGATGACGGCGGAAAAGATCGGCACCTTCGACACCGAGCTGGTGCGCGAGTTCTTCCAGGCGCTGTCGACCCACGGCGGCATCACTCTCCACGTCGATCTCGCGCGCGGCGTGAACAGCCACCACATCGCCGAGGCCGCCTTCAAGGCCGTTGCGCGCGCCCTGCGCGAGGCGGTCGAGCCCGACCCGCGCAAGGGGCAAGCCATCCCGTCGACCAAGGGCACGCTCTAGATGACCACCGTTCTGATCGACACCGACAGCGGCAACCTGCACTCCGCCGAAAAGGCGTTCCAGCGCATGGCGCGCGAGGCCGACGCGGGCGAGGTGATCGTCACCGCCGATCCCGACGCCGTCGCCCGCGCAACCCGCGTCGTCCTGCCGGGTGACGGGGCCTTCCCCGCCTGCGCCCGTGCGCTGATGCGCGACCGTGCCGCCCTGCACGAGGCGCTTCTCGACGCAGTGGAACGGCAGGGGCGCCCCTTCCTGGGCATCTGCGTCGGTATGCAGCTGATGGCGCAGCGCGGCCTCGAATACCAGGAAACCGACGGCCTCGGCTGGATCGACGGAGAGGTCGTGCCGATCACCCCCGCCGACCCGGCGCTGAAGGTGCCTCACATGGGCTGGAACGACCTGGTGCTCGACCGCGAGCACCCCGTGCTCGACGGCATCAATACCGGCGACCACGCCTACTTCGTGCATTCCTTCCACATGAAGCTGACGGTGCCCGACCAGCGCCTCGCCCATTGCGACTACGGCGAGGCCGTGACGGCGATCGTGGCCAACGGCAACCGCATCGGCGTGCAGTTCCACCCCGAGAAGAGCCAGGACACCGGCCTGCGCCTGGTCCGGAACTTCCTCGGCTGGGCGCCTTGAGAGCCCCCGCTTGCGCCCTTACATTGCGAGTGAACTGACAGGAGAGGCCACGATGTTCGGCATTCCGGGCAAGCAAGCCGTCACGATGAGCCCGACGGCCGCCAACCAGATCCTCAAGCTGATGAACGCGAAGGGCCACAAGGGCCTGCGCATCGGCGTCAAGAAGGGCGGCTGCGCGGGCATGGAATACACCATGGACTACGTGGACGAGGTCGATCCGCATGACGAGGTCGTCGAACAGGACGGCGCACGCGTGATGATCGCGCCCATGGCGCAGATGTTCCTTTTCGGGACCGAGATCGACTACGAGACGTCGCTCCTCGAGTCGGCGTTCAAGTTCCGCAATCCGAACGTGGTGGACGCCTGCGGTTGCGGCGAGTCGATCAAGTTCAAGGACGTCGAAGAGCTTTCCGCCGAAAGCGGCGGCTGAACCTCCCCGCGCTCAAGCGACCTGCAAGAGCAACCGCGACAGGACGCGACTTCTGTCGAACACGGGGCCCTCTGGTCATTCGACAGAAGGCTTCCCTGCAGGCGTTATGCGTCCTGACCCGCCCCGCTCGCGCCATCGCCAGTATGCGGCCGAGCGGCGGCAGTGTTCCTGTTCGCCCAGCCTGGCGAAGACAGCATCCCAGATTGCGATATGGACGCGCCAGTGCGGAAGGTGCCGATGTTGCCAGGCATGGGCACACCAGCTTCGCTTGTCTCCGGTCAGGGCGTAGCGCGTGCGCCACGATACGGATTCGATGAGCCGCCAAAGCGCCCCCCGCATCTCAAACCGCCTCATTCGGGCTCTGCCACGTCTTGATGTCCGCCTGCGCCGTTCTTGCCCCGGTTCCGTTGTTCACGTCTTTGCCCTCCACGTCATTCATGTGCGACGCTGCAAGAACAACATGAAAAGGATGAAGAAGGTTTCCGACCCGTCGCGCGAGGTGGCAGCCGTGAGGCGCCGTCGCACAGGCGATCCCGTCTCCTGTGCCTGAGATCGATCGGCAGCGGGCCGCGTTCCCACCGCCTCCCGCTCGGGTCCGCCCCGTCCCAGGAGAAGCCGGCCTATGGAGAAGGCGGAAGGGTCGTTCTACATCTCGACCGGAAGCGCAGACAGGAAGCTTGAATGCCGATCACCGAACATCCCGAGGACGACAGCATCGGGGAGAACAGCTTGGCGCAAGTGATAGGGGCGCGGGGCGGCGTGGACGATCGATGTCGGCTTCTGCTGGAGGCGATCACAGATTACGCGATCTACATGCTCGACCCCGAGGGGCACGTCTCGAGCTGGAATCCCGGGGCCCAGCGTTTCAAGGGCTACGACGAGGCCGAGATCCTGGGGCACCACTTCTCGCGCTTCTATACCGACGAGGACAAGGCAAGGGGGCTGCCCGAGCGCGCCCTTCGCACCGCCGCCGAACAGGGCCGCTTCGAGAACGAGGGCTGGCGCGTCCGTAAGGACGGAATGCGGTTCTGGGCGCATGTCGTCATCGACCCGATCCGCTCGCCCTCGGGCGAACTTCTGGGCTTTGCCAAGATCACCCGAGACCTGACCGAAAAGCGACAGACCGAAGACGCGCTCCGCAAGAGCCAGGAGCAGTTCCAGCTACTGGTGCAGGGCGTCACCGACTACGCCATCTACATGCTCGACCCTGCGGGCCAGGTAGCAAGCTGGAACGCCGGTGCGCGCCGGATCAAGGGCTACGAGCCCGAAGAGATCATCGGCCAGCACGTCTCGCGCTTCTACACCGAAGAAGATCGCGCAGACGGCCTGCCGCGCCGCGCGCTCCAAACCGCGGAACGCGAGGGCCGGTTCGAGCATGAGGGCTGGCGCGTGCGTCGGGACGGGACCCGTTTCTGGGCCAGCGTCGTGGTCGACGCGATCCGCGACGACGAGGGTCACCTGATCGGCTTTGCCAAGGTGACCCGTGACATAACCGAGAAGCGCGAGGCGCAACGTGCGCTCGAGCAGGCACAGGAAGAGCTGCTTCAGGCCCGCAAGATGGAGGCATTGGGCCAGCTCGCCGGAGGGATCGCACACGATTTCAACAACCTTCTGGCAGCCATCTCCAGCAGCCTGGAGCTGCTACAGAAGCGACTGCCCGAGCACCCGAGAACGGCCCGCCTTCTCGAAAACGCGCTCAAGGGCGTGCATCGGGGCGCCAGCCTGACCTCTCGGCTCCTGACATTCTCTCGCCAGCAACCGCTCGAGCCGCAGGCGGTGGACCTCGCGGCGCTCATTCGCGGGATGGGGGACCTTCTGAACATCTCTCTTGGCGGGAACATCTCGGTCGAGACGCAAGCGCCCCACCCGATGCCTCCGGCCATGGTCGACCCCTCCCAGCTCGAACTTGCGCTGCTGAACGTGGCCGCCAACGCACGTGATGCCATGCCTCAAGGGGGCACTCTCACCATCACCCTCGCAAGCGAAGAGGTGTCCACCGGTCAGGTGCCCGGCCTGAAGGGCGGCGCCTACGTTCGCCTGGCCGTCACGGACACGGGAGAGGGCATGGACGAAGAGACCCTCCGCCGGGCAGCCGATCCCTTCTTCACGACGAAGGAAGCGGGAAAGGGCACCGGGCTCGGCCTTTCTCTGGTTCATGGCCTGCTCGAGGACACGGGCGGACGTCTTGTATTGCGCAGTCGCAAGGGTCACGGCACGACCGCCGAGCTTTGGCTTCCCGCCGCCGAGGCCCCGCATGTGTCCCAAGAACGACCGACGCCGCATGTGGAGCTGGAACGCGGCAGCCAGTCGCTCACGGTGCTGGCGGTCGATGACGACCCGCTGATTCTCATGAACACCAGCCTCATGCTCGAGGATCTCGGCTATCGCGTCATTGAGGCGCATAGCGCAGCCGAAGCTCTGGACGTGCTCGGGGAACAGCACGTGGATCTTCTGATCACGGACCAGATCATGCCGCGCATGAGCGGGATGGAGCTGGTGAAGATCGCGCGAGAGCTTCGGCCCGATCTGCCGGTGATCCTCGCGACGGGCTACATGGATCTGGACGAGCTTGGCGCGCCCGACCTGCCCAAGCTCGACAAGCCGTTCGGCTTTGAGCAACTCAAGGCCATTGTCCGAGAGACGGTTCGGGGCGCTGCCTGAACCCGCCACGGCAAACGCGCTTCACGGACAAGTTCAGGCTTGCCGGTCAGCCTGGCGTCGGTGCGGGCTGGCCTGCCAGCAGCCGCGAATGAACCGGCTTTCGGGGTTTCGCCTTGACCTCAGGCAGGCACCGCGCCAACTTGGCCTCTCCAAAAACGGGGTTGAAACCACCGTTTTCGTTGGGGAGAGGGAGGAAACATGCCTCAGTATTTCAAGGACTTCGCGCTGGCGGGTCTGATCGGATTCGGCGTCGCGGTCAGCGGCGCGGCGCAAGCCGACACCGCCAAGGTCGCAACCGACCCGAGCTTTGTCCCGTTCGAGATGATGGACCAGGAATCCGGCGAGATGGTCGGCTTCGACATGGACATCATTCGCGAGCTGGGAAACCGGGCCGGCTTTGAGCCCGACATCAATACGATGGATTTCAACGGCATCATTCCCGCCGTGCAAACCGGAAACGTGGACGTTGCGATCGCCGGCATAACGATCACCGACGAACGCGCCCAGATCGTCGACTTCTCGGATCCCTATTACGACAGCGGCCTGCAGATCCTCGTCGGCGCCGACAATGACGACGTCGAAACGATCGACGATCTCGAGGGCATGAAGATCGGCACCAAGATCGGGTCGACCAGCTTTGACTTTCTGACCGAGAAATTCGGTGACGATGCCACGATCACGCCTTACCCCGGATCAAGCGACATGTATCTCGCCCTCATGGGTGGCAGCGTCGACGCGGTGTTCTACGACGCTCCCAACGTGAGCTATTTCGCCAAGACCCGGGGCGACGGGCGCGTGAAGGTCGTCGGTCCGCTCTACGAGGGTCAGCAATACGGCATTGCCTTCCCCAAGGGCAGCGATCTGGTCCAGCCGGTAAATGAGGCACTGGCGGAAATGCGCGAAGACGGGACCTACGACGAAATCCACAGCAAGTGGTTCGGCGCCAGCGACGCTAATTGAGGTCCGTCAGGTAACCGCTTCACTTGCGTGATCATCAACCGTGAATGAACACGCTGCCTCCCCGCCAGTCACGTCGGGGAGGCATTTCATTTGACGCATTGTCTCGGGACGGAGTCCGGTCTTGAACGCTTCTTTCGATTTCAATTGGCAGGCCGCCTTCGACTCCCTCCCGTATCTGCTGGCCGGCATCCCCTACACGCTGCTCATCGCGTTCGGCGGACTGGCGATCGGCTTCGTGCTCGGCATGATCTTCGGCTTGCTGCGGTTAAGCCCGTCGCCGTGGCTCCGCTGGCCCGCCATCGCCTATATCGAGATCTTTCGCGGCACTCCGGTTCTGGTGCAGGTGCTGTTCATCTTCTACGGCCTGCCCCAGCTTCTGGGCGGCCCGATCGACGCCATCAGCGCCGGCATCGCCGCGATCGCGGTGAATTCAGGCGCATATATCTCCGAGATCGTCCGTGGCGGCGTCCAGTCCATCGAGCGCGGCCAACGCGAGGCGGGGCTGTCGCTGGGCCTGTCCAGAACGCAGACATTCCGGTACGTGATCTGGCCGCAGGGTTTCCGGCGCATGATCCCGGCCCTGGGCAACCAGGGGATCATCAGCATCAAGGATACCTCGCTTTTTGCCGTGATCGGGGTCGGCGAGCTCGTACGGCAAGGCCAGATCTACATTGCGACCACGTTCAGAGCGCTGGAGGTCTATCTGATGGTTGCCATTCTCTATCTCGCGATAACGCTGACCCTTTCGCTGGCGTTGAGGATGCTTGAACGCAAGGGGTTCGTTGGACGATGAACGATCGCAGATTTGCTGATGATGCCGCGCCCATCGTGCGCATGGAAAAGCTGAACAAGAATTTCGGTGCGCTTCATGTCCTGAAGGACGTCGACCTTTCGGTCGCGCCCGGTGAGGTTGTCGTCATTATCGGCGCCAGCGGATCGGGAAAATCGACGCTCATTCGTTGCATCAACGGGCTCGAAGAATTCCAGAGCGGCAAGTTGGAGGTGGATGGCAAGGTCCTCGCACCTCACGGAAAGGCCAGCCGAACGCTACAGCAGATCCGGACCGAAGTCGGAATGGTCTTCCAGCAATTCAACCTGTTTCCGCATCTGAGCGTCCTGGACAATATTACCCTCGCCCCTCGCAAGGTGCGCAATGCCAGCCGTGAAGAGGCCAGACAGACCGCGAGGCGCCTGCTGGAGCGCGTAGACATCGCCAATCAGGCGGATAAATTCCCCAGTCAGCTATCGGGCGGCCAGCAGCAACGCGTGGCCCTGGCCCGGGCGCTCGCAATGGAACCCCGACTGATGCTTTTCGACGAGCCGACATCGGCTCTGGACCCGGAAATGATCGGGGAGGTTTTGGACGCCATGCGTGAATTGGCGCGCGAAGGCATGACCATGGTCATTGTCACCCACGAGATGAGCTTTGCCCGCGAGGTTGCTGATCGCGTTATCTACATCCACAAGGGCGAAATCGTGGAACAGGGCCGGCCCGAGGACGTCTTCGATAGTCCGAAGCACGACCGGACCCGGAGTTTCCTTTCGCGGGTCCTCACTCATTAAAAGCGATACGCTCGCACCGGACGGGGCTATGTCGCCCCCCGGCCGAAGTTTTTGACAGTAGCCTTCGATTTCTGATGCGCGCGATACGAATCGCGCCGGGGGCTCCACGACGTCGACTATCAAAGAACGCTCGGAAATGAACCGATAGCCATCGGCGTCGGACGTAGGCGCTCGATCCCAAGGTTCACCTTCGGGATCCGGCGCGCGCTCGGCGCCAACCAAGCCCTGATTTCGCGATGGTACCCGCGGCCGGACTCGAACCGGCAAGCCTTGCGGCGGGGGATTTTGAATCCCCTGCGTCTACCATTCCGCCACGCGGGCCCGTCTCTGCCGGGGCCTTGCGACCATCGCGGCTCCGGGTGTAGCGGGAAATGGGGGCGGAGGGAAAGCGGGAAAATGCAGCAGGAACGTCATGGCGCCGCCGCGGTCGTGATCCGGAACGGCCATGTCCTCCTGGCACGGCGCATCAACCCGCCCGATGAGGGGCTCTGGGGCTATCCCGGCGGCCATGTCGAACACGGCGAAACCGCGCCCGAGGCCGCCATCCGCGAGTTGTTCGAGGAAACGGGCGTCGTCGCCCTGCCCTCCGCCGTTCTCGACACGCTCCATGTCGGAGACAGCCCGCGCTTCCGCCTCGACATGGTCCTGTGCCGCTATGTCTCGGGCGAGCCGCAGCCCGCGGACGACATCAGCGCTGCCGAATGGGTCCCTTTCGACGATGTCCGCGTCCAGGCCCGCGAGATGAGCCGCGACGTCGACACCATCCTCGCCCGTGCGCTCGACCGTCAGTAGCCAGGCAGCGCGGCCCCAAAATTCTGATACATGCCCCACAACGCGGTGACGAAGATCGAGATCATGCCGATGCCCTGCACCACGGCGCGGTGACGCCGCAGCCGGTCGCGCAGGTCATCGCCGGAAAGATCGCGCTCTGCGATGTCGCGGGCGCAGCGGATGCCCAAGGCGCCCACCAGCGACATCGGCGCCGCGATCAGGAACACGGCCTGCGCGAACTCGACCCCATAGACGAAGCCCAGCAGCAGCAGCGTCGTCAGAACCGTCGCGCCGAGCGCCACCAGCACCAGCCCCGACACTTCTGCAATATATAGAATCCGCGCGACCCGGATACGCACGACATCTTCGAGGTCCTGCTCGGACTGCCCGCCCTGTCGTGCGGCGCGACCCACCATGTCGTAGGGCACGCCCAGCACGTAGTGCGATGCGGTGGACCACACGGTCGCCAGCGCGATCCAGTACCACAGGTTCGAGAACGAACGCATGTCGATCAGCTCGAATACCGTCGCGTACCAGTCCACGTTGCACTCCGCAGGTCCTCTTACCTGCGCTTACACTTGAGACCGCCAGAGTTCCATGCGACCCCTTCGGCGATTTTGATCCGTTGCAGAGGGACCACCGATGGCGACCCACTCCCCCGCCCCCTTCCCCGCCTCCCGTCTGCGCCGGATGCGCCGCACGCCGCAGCTTCGCGCGCTCATGCGCGAGACGCAGCTGACGCCGTCGGACCTGATCTGGCCCCTCTTCGTGCGCGAAGGCTCGGGCGAGCGTGAGGCCGTCGCCTCGATGCCCGGGGTCGAGCGCCTGTCAATCGACCTCATCGTGGACGCGGCGCGCGAGGCCGCGAGCCTCGGCATCCCCGCGATCTGCCTGTTTCCCTACACCGATCCGTCGCTCAAGACCGACGCCTGCGAAGAGGCGTGGAACCCCGACAACCTGTCGAACCGCGCGACCCGGGCGATCAAGGACGCCGTGCCCGACATCGCGGTGATGACCGACGTGGCGCTCGACCCCTACAACGCGAACGGCCATGACGGCATCGTCCGGAACGGCGAGATCGTGAACGACGAAAGCGTCGAGGCACTGGTGAAGATGGCGCTTGCCCAAGCCGCCGCCGGTGCCGACATCCTCGGACCCTCCGACATGATGGACGGCCGCATCGGCGCGATGCGCAAAGCGCTCGAGTCCGACGGCTTCACCAACACGACGATCATGTCCTACGCGGCCAAGTATGCCAGCGGCTTCTACGGCCCGTTCCGCGACGCAGTCGGGGCGTCGGGGGCGCTCAAGGGCGACAAGAAGACCTACCAGATGGACCCGGCCAACACGGACGAGGCCCTGCGCCTCGTCGCCCGCGACCTCGACGAGGGGGCAGACATGGTGATGGTCAAGCCGGGGATGCCCTATCTCGACATCTGCCGGCGCGTGAAAGACACCTTCGCGGTGCCCACCTACGCCTATCAGGTGTCGGGCGAATACGCGATGCTGCAGGCGGCGTTCCGGAATGGCTGGCTGGCGCCCGAAGCGGTGACGATGGAGAGCCTGCTCGCCTTCAAGCGCGCGGGCTGCGACGGAATCCTCACCTATTTCGCCCCCGAAGCCGCACGAATCCTCAACGACTGAGCGGTTCGTCGCCGCTTTGCCACCCGGTGCCGCGGCGTCGGGTCCAAGGGATGACACGAAGCAACGCCGCCGATATAGCTGAAATCGCGAGCGGCCGGCACAAGGCTGCCGCAGAGGCATACAGAGCAGCAAGGGACACGCCATGACAACCCTGACACGGCGCGCGGCCATCGCCGGCGCTCTCGCGGCTACCGGCCTTGCGGCCGCTGGCTGCAACAACGCGGTCGGCGCGCCCGGCGCGGCGACGATCGACGCCCGCGTCGCAGCCACCATGAACTACCTTTCGACAAACTACCCCGGCACCGATCAGCTGCGCGACAAGGCGACCGGCGTGCTCGTGATGCCGCTGATGACAAAGGCCGCGCTCGGCGCTGGCGGCGCTTACGGCCGCGGAGCGCTTCTGGTGAACGGGGCGACCGTCGACTACTATTCGGCTGCGCAGGCGAGCCTTGGCCTCCAGATCGGGGCGCAGCAATACGCGCATGTCCTGTTCTTCATGACCAACGACGCGCTCTACCAGTTCCGCACGTCGCCGGGCTGGGAAGCGGGCGGCGACATCGAATACGCCCTGCGCGACCGGGGCGGCAACCTGAGCGCCACGACCACGACCTCGATTGCGCCGGTGATAGGGCTGGTGTTCGGGCAGGCCGGGCTGATGGCGGGCGCCTCGCTCGAAGGCACGAAGTACTCGCGCATCATTCCCTAGGACGTTGGCCCCTTGAGGGCCGGCGGACCATCGCCTACACCCCTGCGGACCGCATCGCGCGCGACCAGGAGGTGACCCATGGCCAAGAAGAAGAACCCGATCGCGAAGAGCCTCGTCTGGGTCGTTCTCCTGCTGTTGATCGTGGGCCTCGCGGGCTTCGGCGCGACGAGCTTCGGCGGCTCGACCAGCGTGGTCGGCACCGTGGGCGACACCGAGATCTCGATGGATCGCTACGCCCGCGCGCTTCAGCAGGAGCTCCGCCGCCTGTCGCAGCAGACCGGCCAGAACATCACCATGGCCGAGGCGCAGCAGATGGGCATCGACCGGATCGTCCTGCAGCGCCTCATCGCAACCGCCGCGCTCGAGGACGAGGCCGACGACCTCGGCCTCTCGGTCGGCGATGTCGAAGTGGCCGAGTCGATCCGCCAGATCCCCGCCTTCCAGGGCGTCGACGGCAATTTCGACCCCGAGGCCTACCGCTTTGCCCTCAGCCAGTCCGGTCTGACCGTCAGCGAGTTCGAGGCCCAGCTCCGGGACGAGACGGCGCGCTCGATCCTGCAAGGCGCCGTCATCGCCGGCATCCAGCCGCCCTCCGCCTTCGTGGACCGGCTTTACCGATACGCCCGCGAGACGCGCGACCTGACGCTGATCCTTTTCAACGAGACCGCGCTGTCCGAGCCCCTGCCCGAGCCGACGCAAGACGGACTCCGCGCCTTCTACGAAGAGAACCCCGACGCCTACACCCTGCCCCGCCGGAAAAAGATCACCTACGCCTGGGCCACGCCCGAGATGATGGCCCTCGAGGTCGAGATCGGCGAGGACGCCGTTCGCGCGCTCTACGACGAACGCTCGGACATGTATAACCAGCCCGAGCGTCGCCTTGTCGAACGCCTCGTGTTCTCGGACGAAGCCGCCGCGCAAGAGGCTCTTGCCGCCATCGAAAGCGGTGACACCACGTTCGAGCAACTGGTTCAGGAGCGCGGGCTGACCCTCTCGGACATCGACCTCGGCGAAGTCGCCCGCGAGGATCTTGGCGCCGCGGCCGAGGCCGTGTTCGCGCTGGACGAGCCCGCAATCGCCGGCCCTGCGCCAACCTCGCTCGGCCCCGCGCTCTTCCGCGTCAACGCCATCCTCTCCGCACAGGAAACCCCGTTCGAAGAGGTCGCCCCCGAACTCCGCGACGAGGCCGCCCTGTCGGCCGCCCGCCGCGCGCTCGAAGCTCAGATCGACCCGGCCGAGGACCTTCTTGCCGGCGGCGCCACGCTCGAGGAACTCGCGCAGGAAACTCCGTTCGAGCTGGGCGAAACCACCTGGTTCCCCGGTGAGGCCAGCGAAGCCGGCGCCTCCATCGACGCCTACGACACTTTCCGCGAAGTTGCCGCGCAGACCGAGCCCGGCGATTTCCCCGAGGTCGCGCAGCTCTCGGACGGCGGCCTCTTCGCCTTGCGCGTGGACGAGGTGCTCGAACCGACGCTCCAGCCGTTCGAGGACGTGCGTGACCAGGTTCGCGCGGAATGGGAAGCCGCGACCCGTCGCGATCGCCTTGTCGCGCAGGCCGAAGCCGCCCTGGAAGAGCTGCAGTCCAGCGCCGCCATCAGCATCGGCTCGCTCGGCGGCGAAGTGACCCGCCGCGCCGATGTGACCCGCGACGCGGTGATCGAAACCGCCCCCGCCGATCTTGTGGAAAGCGCCTTCACCCTCGGGCAGGGCGAGGCCGTCGTCATCCCCACGACCGAAGGCGCAATCCTCCTGCGCGTCGACAGCGTCGAGACGCCCGACCCGACCGAGGACGAAGCCGCCCGGACCGGCCTGCGCCAGGCTGTCGGACAGGGCATCGCGCAGGACGTCACTTCGGCATTCACCTCGGCGATCGAGGCGCAGAAGGGCATCTCGCTCAACCAGTCGGCCGTCAACGCCGTCCTGTCGCAGTTCAACTGATGCAACTCACGCCCGATTTCGACAGCTTTGCCCGCGGCCATGCCGAAGGCCGGAACCAGGTCGTCTATGCCCGGATCGCAGCGGATCTGGACACGCCGGTCTCGCTGATGCTCAAGCTCGGCCAGGCCGGGCGCGACACGTTCATGCTCGAATCCGTGACCGGCGGCGAGGTGCGGGGCCGCTACTCGATCATCGGCATGAAGCCCGATCTGGTCTGGAGCTGTACGGGCCAGACCAGTCGCGTGAACCGTCAGGCGCGGTTCGACGACACCGCCTTCGAAGAGCTCGACGGTCACCCGCTCGACACTCTGCGCGCGATCCTGGCCGAAAGCCGCATCGACCTGCCCGACGAGCTGCCTGCCGCCTCGGCCGGCCTCTTCGGCTACCTGGGCTACGACATGATCCGGCTGGTCGAGCGTCTGCCGAACGTGAACCCCGACCCGATCGGCGTGCCCGACGCGCTGATGCTGCGGCCTTCGGTCGTCGCGGTGCTCGACGGGGTGAAGGGCGAGGTCACGGTCGTCGCCCCCGCCTGGGCAACAACCGGCCAGTCCGCCCGCGCCGCCTACGCACAGGCGGCCGAGCGTGTCATGGACGCCCTGCGCGAGCTCGACCGCCCCGTCAGCCCCGACGCCCGCGACCTTGGCGAAACCGGCACCCTGCCCGAGCCCGTGTCGAACATCAGCCACGACGATTACCTGTCCATCGTCGAACGTGCCAAGGACTACATCCGCGCCGGCGACATCTTTCAGGTCGTGCCCTCTCAGCGCTGGACGCAGGAGTTTCCCCTGCCGCCCTTCGCGCTCTACCGCTCCCTGCGGCGCACGAACCCGTCGCCCTTCATGTTCTATTTCAACTTCGGCGGCTTTCAGGTCGTCGGCGCCTCGCCCGAGATCCTCGTGCGCGTCATGGATGGCGAGGTCACGATCCGCCCCATCGCCGGCACCCGTCCCCGCGGGCAGACCCCCGAAGAGGACCGCGCGAACGAGACCGACCTGCTCGCCGACGCCAAGGAACGGGCCGAGCACCTGATGCTTCTGGATCTCGGCCGCAACGACGTCGGCCGCGTGGCCAAGGTCGGCACGGTCCACCCCACCGAAGAATTCATCATCGAACGCTACTCCCACGTCATGCACATCGTCTCGAACGTGGTGGGCAAGCTGCGCGAGGATCAGGACGCCCTGTCGGCCCTGCTGGCCGGCCTCCCCGCCGGCACCGTGTCCGGCGCGCCCAAGGTCCGCGCGATGGAGATCATCGACGAGCTGGAACCCGAAAAGCGCGGCATCTACGGCGGGGGCCTGGGCTATTTCAGCGCCGGCGGCGACATGGACATGTGCATCGCCCTCCGCACCGCCGTGGTGAAGAACGATAAGCTCTACATCCAGTCCGGCGGCGGCGTCGTCTTCGACAGCGATCCCGAGGCCGAGTATCAGGAGACCGTCAACAAGGCCCGCGCGCTGCGCCGCGCCGCCGAGGATGCCGGCCGTTTCGCGGGGCGCCGCAGCAACCGCTAGTGCAGCGGGAATTCCCCCGTGACGTGGCGCCACTCTCCCGGAGCGATCAGCTTGCGATGGGTGAAGCGGACCGAATGCAGCGCCCCCTCGATCTCGCGCTGCCAGAATTCTATGAAGTCGAATAGCCGCTCGTGATCCGGCGCCCGATCGTAGTCCTGCCAGACGAAACTGTTGAGAACATTGGTATAATCCGGTATCCGGTAGAACATCTCCGCCGTGGTGACGCCGTAGCCCTTCAGAAGCATCTCGCCTTCGGTCATGCCTTTTCTCCATGCTGATCGAATCAGCCTGCCACTCCCGACGTGAAAATCAATAAAAACAGCATGTTGGCACTCACCCACGGTGGCTGCCACAACCCCAGACTCTGATTGCCCCCCAACCCGATGTGCTGGTATAGCTGAACCCAACAAAATCTGGGAAAACCCGAGCAGAAAGGCGCCCCTTTTGAGCGACACGCCCGAGCCCCCCGAACTGGACGACGCCCAGCCCCCCCGCCACACCGGTCCGACGATCAACATCGCGGACGAGATGCGGTCGTCCTTCCTCGACTACGCGATGTCGGTCATCGTCAGCCGCGCGATCCCCGATCTGCGCGACGGGCTGAAGCCTGTGCACCGCCGCATCCTCTATGCGATGCACGAGACCGGGAACACGCACGACAAGCCCTACCGCAAATCCGCGCGCCCCGTGGGCGACGTGATGGGCAAGTACCACCCGCACGGGGATTCAGCTATCTACGAGGCGCTGGTGCGGATGGCGCAGGACTTCTCGATGTCGCTGCCGCTGCTGGACGGTCAGGGCAACTTCGGCTCGATGGACGGCGACAACGCCGCGGCCATGCGCTACACCGAAGTCCGGATGGACAAACCCGCCCAGTCCCTTCTCGCCGATATCGAGAAGGAGACGGTGGACTTCCAGGACAACTACGACGGCAAGGACTTGGAGCCCACCGTCCTGCCCGCGCGCTTCCCCAACATGCTGGTCAACGGCGCCGGCGGCATCGCGGTCGGCATGGCGACGAACATCCCGCCCCACAACCTGGGCGAGGTCGTGGATGGCACCCTGGCGCTGATCGAGAATCCCGACCTCTCGACCGAGCGCCTGATGGAGATCATCCCCGGCCCCGACTTCCCCACCGGCGCGCTGATCCTCGGCCGCTCCGGCGCGCGCAAGGCGTATCTCGAAGGGCGCGGCTCGGTCATCATCCGCGCCCGGTCCCATGTCGAGGAGATCTCGAAGGGTCGCGAGGCGATCATCTTCGACGAGATCCCCTACCAGGTGAACAAGGCAACGCTGATCGAGCGGATCGCCGAACTCGCCAAGGAAAAGAAGCTCGAAGGCATTTCGGCCGTTCAGGACGAATCCGACCGGGTCGGCGTGCGCGTGGTGGTCGAGCTGAAGAAGGACGCGACGCCCGACGTCGTGCTGAACCAGCTCTACCGCTTCACGCCGCTCCAGACCTCGTTCGGCTGCAACATGCTGGCGCTCCACGGCGGCCGCCCCGAACAGCTGACCCTGCGCGATTTCCTCACGCATTTCATCACCTTCCGTGAAGAGGTTGTCGCCCGCCGCACTGCATACGAGCTGCGCAAGGCACGCGAACGGGCGCACGTCCTCTGCGGCCTCGCCGTCGCCGTGTCGAACGTGGACGAGGTCGTGCAGACCATCCGCTCGTCGCGCGACGCGAACGAGGCCCGGATGCGCCTGATGGAGCGTCGCTGGCCCGCCGTCGAGATCGCGCCCTTCATCCGGCTGATCGACGACCCCGGCCACACCGTGAACGAGGACGGCACCTACAACCTGTCCGAGCGTCAGGCCCGCGCGATCCTCGACCTGCGCCTCCAGCGCCTGACCCAGATCGGCGTGCAGGAAGTCACCGACGAGCTCGAAGAGCTCGCGGGCAAGATCAAGGATTTCCTCGACATCCTGCGCTCGCGCGAGCGGATCATGCAGATCATCTCGGACGAGCTGCGCGAGGTGCGCGAGCAGTTCGCCGTCCCCCGCCGGTCCGAGATCATCGACTGGGCCGGCGACATGGAGGACGAGGACCTCATCGAGCGTGAGGACATGGTCGTCACCGTCACCGCCGGCGGCTATATCAAACGCACGCCGCTGGCCGAGTTCCGCTCGCAGCGGCGCGGCGGCAAGGGCCTCTCGGGTGGCGCGCTCAAGGATGACGACGCCGTCACAACGCTCTTCGTCGCCAACACGCACACGCCCCTCCTGGTCTTCAGCACCACGGGCATGGTCTACAAGCTCAAGACCTGGCAGCTTCCGGCCGGCTCGCGCGGGGCGCGTGGCCGGGCGCTGGCAAACGTGATCCCCAGCCTCGACACCGGGGTCGGCATCGCCGCGATCATGCCGGTCGACCGCGTGGAAGAGGACTGGGACGAGCTTCAGATCATCTTCGCGACCTCGGCCGGCGACGTGCGCCGCAACGCGCTGTCGGACTTCACCAACGTGATGCGAAACGGCAAGATCGCGATGAAGCTGCCCGAGGACGGCTCGGTCACCCTCGTCAACGCCCGCATCGCGTCCGAAGCCGACGATGTGATGCTCGTCACCGCGCTCGGCCGCGCGATCCGCTTCCCGACCACCGCCGTCCGGGTCTTCAAGGGCCGCGACTCCACGGGTGTGCGGGGCATCCGCCTGGCCGACGGCGACAGCGTCGTGTCGATGGCCGTGATCCGCCATTTCGAGGCGACTCCGGAAGAGCGGCAGACCTACCTCAAGATGCGCCGCGCCTTGGCCGGCGTGACCGAAGAGCCCGAAAGCGACGACGACGAGGCCGCGACAGAGGCGCAGGACTTCACGCAAGAGCGCTATGCCGAGATGTCGGCGGCCGAGGACCTGATCCTGACCATCACCACCCAGGGCTTCGGCAAGCTGTCCTCGTCCCACGACTACCCGGTCCGCGGTCGCGGCGGCCAAGGGGTCATGGCGATGGACAAGGCGATGCGGGGCGGTCCCCTCGTGGCCTCCTTCCCGGTCGAGATGGACGACCAGATCATGCTCGCCACGTCGCGTGGCCAGTCGATCCGGGTGCCGGTCGACGGCATCTCATTCCGCTCCCGCGGCGCGGGCGGCGTGCGGGTGTTCAACACCGGCGCCGGCGAAGAGGTCGTCTCGGTCGCCTGGATCGCCGAGCAGTCGGCCGAGGATATTGTCGAAGGCGACGAATCCGAATAATGTGCCGCCCCTCCCGTCGGAGGATTTCTCCGACGGGACTCCTACAAGAGTCCGACGCGACTCTTACACTTTTCCTACGGCGCATCGGGGACACACATGACCGAGACTCTGCACATCGTGGGCGGCGGCATGGCCGGCTCCGAAGCGGCCTGGCAGGCGGCGAACATGGGCGTGGACGTCGTCATCCACGAGATGCGCCCGCACGTTAAGACCTTCGCGCATCGCACTGGAAACCTTGCGGAAATGGTCTGCTCCAACTCGTTCCGCTCGGACGATTCCGAGCAGAACGCGGT
Organism: Palleronia sp.; assembly: GCF_042089775.1. Classification (NCBI taxonomy): domain Bacteria; kingdom Pseudomonadati; phylum Pseudomonadota; class Alphaproteobacteria; order Rhodobacterales; family Roseobacteraceae; genus Palleronia; species Palleronia sp. The sequence continues at coordinate 38,399 of NZ_JBELKF010000015.1, read as the reverse complement.
TGGTTTGCTCCACTGGGAGATGCGTCAGGCTGGCGGTCTCATCATGGAAATGGGCGACCGCCACCGCCTTCCCGCCGGCGGTGCGCTCGCCGTGGACCGCGACGCCTTCTCTGAGGCCGTGACGGAAAGGCTGAAGTCGCACCCCAAGATCACCGTCCAAGACGCTGAAATTGCTGATCTTCCCGCAGATGGGCACTGGATCGTCGCCACCGGACCGCTGACCTCCGGTGCCTTGGCCGAGGCCATCCGGCAAAAGACCAGTGCGGATCAGCTTGCCTTCTTCGACGCCATCGCCCCGATCGTCCACGCCGAGTCCATCGACATGGACATCGCCTGGCGCCAATCCCGCTATGACAAGGGCGAGACCGAGGACGAGCGCACCGCCTACATCAACTGCCCTATGACGAAGGACCAGTACGAGGCGTTCATCGACGCGCTGCTCAAAGCAGAAAAAACCGAGTTCAAACAAGGGGAAACAGCCAGCTACTTCGACGGCTGCCTGCCGATCGAGGTCATGGCCGAGCGCGGCCGCGAGACCCTGCGCCACGGCCCCATGAAGCCCGTCGGCCTGACCAACACGCACGATCCGCAGACCAAGGCCTACGCAGTTGTCCAGCTGCGCCGCGACAACAAGCTCGGCACGCTCTACAACATCGTCGGCTTTCAGACCAAGATGAAGTACGGGGCGCAAACAGCTGTTTTCCGGATGATTCCCGGCCTTCAGGAGGCACGCTTCGCCCGGCTCGGCGGCATCCACCGCAACACCTTTATCCACTCGCCGACCCTTCTCGACGAGCAGCTTCGCCTGCGGACCCAGCCCAATATCCGCTTCGCCGGCCAGATCACCGGCGTCGAAGGCTACGTGGAGAGCGCCGCGATGGGATTGCTGGCCGGACGGCTGGCGGCAAGTGAAATCAAGGGCTTGTCCGTCGAACCTGTGCCCCAGACCACCGCTACCGGCGCCCTCGTCACGCACATTACCGGCGGTGCCGAAGCCAAGACGTTCCAGCCAATGAACGTGAATTTCGGCCTGTTCCCGCCCGTCGACCTGAAGGGCGGCCGGCGCAACCGGCCCGCGCGGTACAAGGCCTATACCGACCGCGCCAAGGCCGACTGGACTGGCTGGCTTGCCAAGCAGGACGGCCCCGTGCCGGCGTGATCACGCGGTTCGCGCCTTCTCCGACGGGGCCGCTTCATCTCGGACATGCCTTTTCGGCTCTCACCGCTTTCGACATGGCGGCCCAAGAGAGCGGCACGTTCCTGCTCCGGATCGAGGATATAGACCGCAGCCGCTTCCGCCCTGAATGGGAGGCGCAAATTGCCGAGGATCTGCGTTGGCTCGGCCTGCAGTGGCCGCAGCCCGTCGTGCGTCAGTCCGACCGCCTGCCGATTTATGCCGAAGCCCTGAACCGCCTGACAGAGCTGGGGTTGACCTATGCCTGCGTGTGCAATCGCCGCGACATCCGCCAAGCAGCTTCGGCCCCGCAGGAGGGTACGCCGCAGGTGGGGCCTGACGGCATCGTCTATCCAGGCACCTGCAAGCACGCCGGCCATGACTTAGAAGATTCCGCGATCCGGTTGCACATGAACCGGGCTCTCGACCTCGTTGGTCCGGTCGAATTCAACGAAACCGGTCCCGAGCGCACCGGCATCCATCGGATACCCGCCGAGATGATGATGTCCGAAGTCGGCGACGTCGTCCTCGCCCGCCGCGACATGGGCACCAGCTACCACCTGTCGGTCGTCGTGGATGATGCGGCGCAGGGCATCACGCATGTCGTCCGCGGGCTGGATCTATTCGAGGCGACGCCGATCCACGTCCTTCTGCAGAAGCTCCTGGATCTGCCGCGACCGGTGTATCACCATCACCGGCTCATCCGGGACGCGACCGGAAAGCGGCTGGCCAAGCGCGACGACGCGCGCGCCATCGCCGCGTATCGTGCCGAGGGTCTCTCGCCGGCAGACATCCGCGAACTGGCCGGACTTACTCCGGCGCCATGATCTCTACCTCTTCACCGTCGCGCACGGCGGTGTAGAAGCAGCTTCGGCGCCCCGTGTGGCAGGCGGGACCCTCTTGCCGGACCAGCACGAGAAGGCAGTCTCGGTCACAATCGACGCGCATTTCGACCAGGTGCTGAAGGTTGCCGCTGGTCTCGCCCTTGACCCAGAACGCCTGGCGAGATCGGCTCCAGTACGTCACCCGCTTGGTGTCGAGTGTTTTCGCGATGGCCTCGGCGTTCATCCAGGCAAGCATCAGGACCTCTCTGCTGCCGTGCTCCTGGGCGATGACCGGGAGAAGGCCGTTGGCGTCGAACTTAAGGGTCGCGGGATCGAACATCTGCGGCCTTTCTGCGTGTTTGCGAAATGGTTCGGGCCGCTTATCTAACACCCACCAATCAAGGAAAAGCCCATGTCGGACAGCGATCTCATGAAGCTCTATTCCGGGCGCATCCTGAAACTCGCGGCGGATATCCCCCTGACCGAGCGGCTGAACGATCCGCAGGCGTCCGTCAAGAAACGCTCGCCTCTCTGCGGATCGACTGTCACCGTGGACATCCGGGTTGAAGACGGTCGGGTGGCGGCCTTCGGTCAGGACGTAAAGGCGTGCGCTCTGGGCCAAGCATCAGCCTCGGTGATTGGTCGCTCGATCCTCGGGCGTGACCGCGCCGAGCTGCAGCAGGCGCGGGAAGAGCTGCTGGCGATGCTGAAGCAGGAAGGGCCGGCGCCGTCCGCTCCGTTCGACGGGCTCGAGGTGCTGCGCCCGGCGCGAGAGTACAAGAATCGCCACGCTTCGATCATGCTGGCTATCGAGGCCGCGAACGAAGCGTTCGCCCAGGCCGAGGAAAGCACGACCGCCTGACAAAAAGACGCCGCGCATCCGGTGGATGGCGGCGCTCAGGATGCGCCCGGGCCGATCGGGATCGAGGCGATCCGGCAGGGCATGCGCATGTCGCTGGGGACCGACACTGCGCGTGATCGGCCATCGGAACGCAGGCAGAAAGCTAAAGGAACGTCGGAAGGTGAAGACCCGCGACCAAGAAAGTCGTAAGGGCTGCGCACCCCGCGAAATCCTCGACGAAGTTGTCCGAACGGCGGATCGTGTCTGTCAGCGTGCGAAGCATCGGCGCCTCCTTTTGTTCCTCGGATGACTTTTGTTCTCATATCGTTCCCGATTCGTAAAGAACTTTATAAGAACATCCGAGTCCCTAGCCGGCGCGTATCAGATCAATCGCCTTGTCCTGCTCCATCAGCCAGAGCAGCGCGCGCGCAGCTTGGCCCCGCGGGGACTGCATTCCCGGATCTTCCTCAAGCAGTCGCTGCGCATCGCGGCGAGCCGTCGCCTGAAGCGCCGCCTGCCGTTCAAGGTCCGCGATCCGAAAGCGTGGCAGGCCCGACTGCGCATGGCCCAGAACGTCGCCTGCGCCGCGCATCGCCAGATCCGCCTCGGCGATCCGAAACCCATCCTCGGTCTCGCGCAGGATTTCGAGCCGCTGCCGCCCCGTCTCGCTCATCCCGTCGCCGAACATCAGCAAGCAGGTCGATTCCGCGGCACCCCGGCCGACCCGCCCACGCAACTGGTGAAGCTGCGCCAAGCCGAAGGTCTCGGCCCGCTCGATCACCATGATCGACGCGTTTGGCACGTTCACCCCGACTTCGATCACCGTCGTCGCGACCAGCACTCCTGTCTCACCGGCCACGAATTTCGCCATGGCAGCGTCCTTCTCGGTCGGCGGCATTTGCCCATGAACGAGGCCCACCCGCCCTTCACCCAACGCCGCCCGCAGGCGGCGGAACCGGTCTTCGGCGCTGGTCAGGTCCGACACCTCGCTCTCCGAGACGAGCGGACACACCCAGTAGGCCTGCCGTCCCTCGTCGAGCGCACCCCTCAGCCGATCGACGACTTGGTCGTAGCGCGCAGCCGAGACGAGCGCGGTCTTCACCGGCGTCCGCCCGGGCGGCTTCTCGTCCAGGACGGAGATGTCCATGTGGCCGTACTGCGCGAGGCTCAGCGAGCGCGGGATCGGTGTCGCCGTCATCACCAACGTGTCGACTCGCTCGCCCTTTTGCCCGAGCGCGAGACGCTGACTGACCCCGAAGCGATGCTGTTCGTCCACGATCGCCAGGCGCAGGTCGGCGAACTCCACGTCTTCGCTGAAGACGGCGTGAGTGCCCACGAGGATCTGAATGTCTCCAGCTTTCAACGCGGCGAGTTTCGCGGCCCGCTCGGCCCCCTTGTCGCGACCTGTCAGGATCTCGATGACCACACCGGTGTGCTCGGCAAGCGGGACCAGGCTTTCCAGATGCTGCCGCGCGAGGATTTCGGTCGGCGCCATCATCGCGCCCTGCCCGCCCGCCTCGACCGCGGCGAGCAGCGCCATGAAGGCGACGAGCGTCTTGCCCGAGCCGACGTCGCCCTGCAGCAGCCGGCCCATGCGATGCGGCGAAGCCATGTCCTCGCAGATCTCCGCGATCGCACGTTCCTGCGCGCGGGTCGGCGTATATGGCAGCGCCGCGCGGACCCGCGCCGAAAGGCGCCCCGTCGGCCGGCTTTCCCGCCCGGCCTTGCGCCGCCGGTCCGCCCGAATGAGAGCGAGCGCCAGTTGATGAGCCAGCAGTTCGTCATAGGCGAGCCGCCTCCGCGCCGGTGCGGAAAGCGAAAGATCGGCCTCTGCGGTGGGGGCATGAACGATGGCAAGAGCGCTGCGCCAGTTGGGCCAACCTTCGGCCGCGATCACGCCGGGATCGATCCACTCCGGCAAGTCCGGCGCAAGACGAAGCGCGCCAGCAGCGGCCTTCGCCATCCCGCGCTGGGTCAAGCCGGTGGTCAGAGGATAGACCGGTTCATACGGAGGCAGGTCGTCGGCTTCTTGGGGGGGCAGGATGTAATCTGGATGCGCCATCTGTGCGACACCGTCGAAAAGTTCGACCCGCCCGGAAACGATGCGGCGCTGGCCGCTTGGCAGCGTCCGCGTCACCCAATCACCTCGCGCGTGGAAGAAGACCAGCAGGAACGAAGTGCGTGCATCCTCGACCTCAACCCTTGTCGGGCCACGGCCCACGGCAGGTCTATGGCGGCCAATGGTCACTTCGACGGTGACGGTGCCCGGCAGATCGACATCGCGGATCGATTCGTGCCGCCGACGGTCGATCCCCGCGTGGGGCAGAGTGAAGAGCAGATCCCTCGGCGTGGCGATCTTCATCTGCGCGAAGGTGCGCGCGCCCTTGGGCCCGACACCCGGCAGGACCGTGAGATCGGAGAAGAGCGGCCAAAGGACTTCCGGCCGACTCATAAGTCTCCGATGAGGGCGAGCCAGCCGTCCTCGTCAATCGTTTCGACCCCAAGCTCGGCCGCCTTCTTCGCCTTCGATCCCGCCCCGGGGCTCGCAATCAGAAGATCCGTCTTGGACGACACCGAGCCGGCGACATTCGCCCCCAGCGCTTCTGCCCGCGCCTTTGCCTCTGCTCGGGTCATCTTTTCGAGCGTTCCGGTGAACACGACCGTCTTGCCCGCCACGGGGCTGCCCTCCGCATCCGGTCGGGCGACATCCTCGACCGTCAGCTGGGCGACCAGCCGGTCGATCGACGCGCGCTCGGCTTCCTGCGCGAACGTGGTCACGAGCGACCGTGCAAGCACGGTCCCGACTCCGTCGATGGACATCAGGTCGTCCCACGCCGGCCCTTCACAGGGCTCTGCGGCGCGCATGGCCGCTTCGAACGCTGACCAGCTTGCGTAATGCCGCGCGAGGAGGCGGGCGTTCGTTTCGCCCACATGGCGCACCCCCAGCGCAAAGATCAAACGGTCGAGCGGGATCTTTCGACGCGCGTCGATTGACGCGAACAGCTTGCGGGCCGAGGTCTCGCCCCACCCCTCGCGGTTCTTCAACTGGCGCGGCTGGCCTTGGCCGAACCGCTGTTCCAGTCTGAAGATATCGGCAGGTTCCTCGACCCACCCGTCGCGGTAGAATTCTTCGACCAGCTTCGCACCGAGTCCTTCAATATCGAAGGCGGCGCGCGAGACGAAATGCTTCAGTCTTTCGACCGCCTGCGCCGGGCAGATCAGGCCACCCGAGCAGCGGCGCACCGAGTCGCCTTCTTCGCGCGGCGCATCCGATCCGCATTCCGGGCACGTCGTGGGAAAGACGAAGGGATGCGTATCAGTCTGCCTGCGTTCAAGGTCGACTTCGGCAATCTTGGGGATGACATCGCCAGCGCGATAGACCTGCACCCAATCGCCCTCGCGGATATCCTTCCCCTCGCGGATCGGTGCGCCCTTCGAGTCCCGGCCGGCGATGTAATCTTCGTTGTGCAGAGTCGCGTTCGAGACGACGACGCCGCCGACAGTGACCGGCTGCAACCGCGCAACGGGACTGAGCGCGCCCGTCCGACCAACCTGGATCTCGATCGACTCGAGCCGCGTCCACGCTGTTTCGGCGGGGAACTTGTGCGCGGTCGCCCAACGAGGGGTCGTCGAGCGAAAGCCGAGCCTGCTCTGATACCCCAGGTCGTTCACCTTGTAGACGACGCCGTCGATATCGTAGCCGAGCGTCGCGCGCCGCGTTTCGATGTCCTTGTAGTGCTCGAGCAGAGCCCGCGTGTCATCGCAAAGCCGCGTCAGCGGGTTGGTCTTGAATCCAAGCGTCGCCAGACGTTGGACCGCGGCCATCTGCGTGTCGGCAAGAGGTTCGGACAGCTCGCCCCAGGAGTAGGCGAAGAACCGGAGAGGCCGCGCCGCCGTGATCGCCGGATCGAGCTGCCGCAGGGATCCAGCTGCAGCGTTGCGCGGATTGGCAAAGGTCTTGTCGCCCCGGGTCGCGGCTCCTGCATTCAGAGCCGCGAAATCCGCGTGGGTCATGTAGACCTCGCCGCGCACCTCGAGCACGGCGGGCGCTTCGTTCAATCGCGAAGGGATGTCGCTGACCGTAAGTGCGTTTTCGGTGACGTTCTCGCCGACCGCCCCGTCGCCGCGCGTCGCAGCATGGATCAATCGGCCGTCCTCGTAGCGTAGCGAGAGCGAAAGGCCGTCGATCTTTGGCTCGGCGGTGAACGTGAGGGCGGCATCATCGGAAAGACCCAGGTAAGCCCGCACCGACCGGACGAAATCGACCACTTGCTCGTCATCGAACACGTTATCCAACGACATCATCCGCCGGCTGTGGCGGATCTTGCCGAAGCCGGGTCTCGGCACGGCACCGACCACCTCGGTCGGTGAGTCACGCCGCTTGAGTTCAGGAAAGCGTGCCTCGATTGCCGCATTGCGCCGTTTCAGATGGTCGTACCGAGCATCCGAAAGTTTCGGTGCGTCTTGACCGTGATAGGCGTTGTTCGCCTCCGCAATCTGGCTGGCGAGATGCTCAAGCTCTCGGGCGGCACCGTCTTGCGTGAGATCCTCAACCGGAACATCACTCGACGTGCCGTCGCTCTGCATGGCCATCCCGCCCTCAACTTCCAACTCGTGTGCCCGAGGTTCTAGGCAGGCCGAGGGAGGTCGTCCAGCGGCTCTGATCAGCTCGCGCGCGCCACCGGGTCGAGCGACTTCTCGGGCTCGGGATCACGGAGAACGTAGCCACGGCCCCACACGGTTTCGATGTAGTTCTTGCCGCCCGTCGCCTCGGCGAGCTTCTTGCGCAGCTTGCACACGAAGACGTCGATGATCTTGAGCTCGGGCTCGTCCATACCGCCATAGAGGTGGTTCAGGAACATCTCTTTCGTCAGGGTCGTCCCCTTCCGAAGGCTCAACAGCTCGAGCATCTGGTACTCTTTGCCGGTCAGGTGGACCGGCTGATCGTCGACTTCGACGGACTTCGCGTCGAGATTGACCGAGATCGGACCGGTACGGATGACCGACTGCGAATGTCCCTTCGAGCGGCGGATAATGGCGTGTATCCGTGCGACCAGTTCTTCGCGGTGGAAGGGCTTGGTCAGGTAGTCGTCAGCACCGGACGCGAACCCTTTGACCTTCGTCTCGGGATCGTCAGCACCGGTCAGGATCAGGATCGGCGTATCGATCCGGGCCATCCGCAACTGGCGTAGCACGTCGTAGCCGTGCATGTCGGGCAGGCCCAGATCCAGCAAGATCAGGTCGTAGTCATACAGCTTTGCAAGGTCGACGCCTTCCTCACCCATATCCGTGGTATAAGTGTTCAGGTTGGCATGCCCGAGCATCATTTCAATGCTGCGCGCTGTGGTCGGGTCGTCCTCGATCAACAGTATACGCATCGACCTCTCCGTTTCCGCTGCTCGTGCTTGCTACAGCCTTAATCGTTAACCCAAGGTTACCGAATCGCCGGCAGCACAACTTAGTTAAACCGAATACAGCTTACGGTTGTCTATACTTTTGAAGACGCGTCGCCCGAAGTGCAGCCTCTCCGTGCATGGAAACCGCTTGCGTCCAGCTTTCCAGTTCTTCTTCGGACAGATCATAAATGGCCATCGCCTCGTCCGCGGAAATGAGACCGGCGGCAACGGCGCGAACGACCGCGGCCTTTCGGCTGGCGACCCACCGCTGCGTTCCGGCAGCCGGCAAATCGGCACGCGTCATTGTTCCACCCCCGGGCAAGGCAACTGCCCGCGGACCCGACGTTTTCTTGATATACATCCCGTTCCCCTTCCGTTCCCGGGGCGAATGTGTTCTGGAACGGCTTAAAGGCAGGTGAACGCAGGCCTTGAGATTGGACAGCATTTTTCCTACCTACCACCACTCTGCAGACACTTTCGGGGGCCGCCATGGCTTTTGATGCCACCGCATTGAATTCGCTGGGGTTTGCCAAGCCGCCAAGCGAGACACGCGTAATCGTCGCCATGTCTGGCGGAGTCGACTCGTCTGTCGTCGCGGCCGAATTGGCCTCTCAAGGTTACGATGTCGTCGGAATCACGCTGCAACTCTACGACCACGGCGCCGCCCTGGCCAAGAAGGGCGCGTGCTGCGCGGGCCGGGACATCCACGACGCGCGCCGCGTGGCCGAAGCGATGGGCTTTCCGCACTACGTGCTCGACTACGAGAACACGTTCCGCGAGTCGGTCATCGACGAGTTCGCCGACAGCTATCTCGCCGGCGCGACGCCTGTGCCGTGCATCCGCTGCAACGAGAGGGTCAAGTTCCGCGATCTGTTGCAGACCGCCAAGGATCTCGACGCCGACTGCATGGCGACGGGGCACTATATCCAGCGTAGCGCTGGTGTCGCCGGTCCAGAGCTTCACCGCGCGGCCGATCGGAACCGGGATCAGAGCTATTTCCTGTTCTCGACCACGCCCGAACAGCTCGATTATCTGCGCTTTCCGCTTGGTCACCTATCCACGAAGGCCGAGACTCGTGCCCTTGCCTCAAGGCACGGGCTCGCCGTTGCCGACAAGCCGGACAGCCAGGACATCTGCTTCGTGCCGAACGGCGACTATGCGAGCGTCATTGAAAAGCTGCGGCCGGGCGCGGCTGATCCTGGCGACATCGTCCACGCCGACGGGCGCATGCTTGGCACTCACAAGGGGGTGATCCACTACACCGTGGGGCAACGCCGCGGCCTGGGGATCGGCGGATTAACCGAGCCTCTCTACGTGGTGAAACTCGACGTCGAGAACCGGCGTGTCGTCGTCGGTCCCAAAGAGCTGCTGTCGACGCGCATCGTGTCTGTCCGCGAGATCAACTGGCTAGGCGACGCCCCCTTCACCTCGCAGAGCGAGTGGCACCTCGGCGTGAAGGTGCGGTCCACCCGCCCCCCGCGCGAGGCCATCATCCGGCCGGTCTCAGAGACCGAGGCCGAGGTCGAGCTTTTGATTGCCGAGGAAGGCGTTTCGCCCGGTCAGGCGTGCGTGTTCTACGAGACAGAAGGCACCCGCGTCTTCGGTGGTGGCTGGATTTACCGGAGCTAAACGCCGCTTTCCCCGACACCGGCCCTTGCGCCTGCCGGGGCTCTGCCGCAATCAGACGCCATGACACCCGTTCTATGCATAGGTAGCGTCCTTTGGGACGTGATCGGCCGGACGCCCGCGCACATGTCCGTCGGTTCGGACGTTCCGGGTCACATCATCCGGGTGCCGGGCGGCGTTGCACTGAACATTGCGTTCGGGCTGGCTCGGTTCGGCTTGGGCTGTGAGCTTCTCACTGCCGTCGGGCGCGACCTGGACGGGACCGCTCTGCTGGACGAGGCAAGGCGGCGGCGCATCGGCACAGAACATGTCTATGTGTCGGACGACCTGCCCACAGACCGCTACATGGCGATCGAAGGCGCGAACGGGCTCGTGGCCGCAATCGCGGATGCGCACTCGCTGGAACGGGCCGGAGACAAGATCCTCGCGCCGCTCGTCGACGGGCGGTTCGGCACGGATGCGGCGCCCTTCGAGGGAATCGTCGCGTTGGACGGCAACCTGTCCGAGGCGCTCCTGGGGCGGATCGCCGTCGAGCCCTGGTTATCCGCCGCCGACCTGCGCATCGCGCCCGCCTCTCCTGGCAAGGCGCATCGTCTCACGCCTCTCCTGCGGATGCGCGGCGCCACGTTCTACGTCAATCTCGAAGAGGCTGGCCTGCTTCTTGGCGCCCGTCCGCAGACGGCTGCGGACGCAGCTCGGTCGCTATCGGATCGTGGCGCGGCGCGCGTCGTCGTGACCGACGGACCACGACCGGCGGCCTCGGCTCGCGAGGGCCAGGTGTTGACGGCACGCCCGCCCGAGGTTCTCGTCACGCGCGTGACCGGAGCCGGAGACACATTCATGGCCGCCCATATCGCCGCCGAACGTGGCGGGGCCGAACCAGCAGCCGCGCTTCAGGCAGGGCTCGAGGCGGCCGCCCAGCATGTTTCAGGGGACATCGCGACATGATCGGACCGCTTGCCCAGACAGATGAGGTGCGCGCCGCGCTGGAGGACGGGCAGCCCGTCGTCGCGTTGGAAAGCACGATCATCACCCACGGCATGCCGTGGCCGCGCAATTTCGAGACTGCGCGCCGCGTCGAAGAGGAAGTCCGTTCCCACGGTGCGGTACCCGCCACGATAGCCGTGCTCGAGGGCGTGCTCCATGTGGGACTGACCGACCGCCAGATGGCCAACCTTGCCCAGGCCGAAGGCGTCGCCAAGCTCAGCCGCGCCGACCTGCCCGTCGCCATGGCGACAGGCACCACCGGCGCGACCACGGTGGCCGCAACCATGATCGCCGCGCGCCTTGCCGGGATCGAGGTCTTCGCCACCGGCGGCATCGGCGGCGTTCATCGGGGCGCCGAGCGGACCTTCGACGTCTCGGCCGACCTCCGCGAACTCAGTGAAACGGCCGTGACCGTGGTCGCAGCCGGCGCGAAAGCGATCCTCGACCTACCCAAGACATGGGAAATGCTCGAGACCTTCGGCGTGCCAGTCATCGCTGTCGGCCAGGATGTCCTGCCGGCGTTCTGGTCCCGCGCATCCGAGCATACGGCGCCGCTAAGGCTCGACCATGCGTCCGACATCGCCGCAGCCCACGTGATGCGCGGCGCGATGGGTTTGCCCGGCGGCCAGCTGGTCGCAAACCCGATTCCCGAGGCTTCGGAGATTCCTGCCGAAGAACTCGCGCCCATCATCGAGCAAGCGCTTTCCGAAGCAGCCGAGGACGGCATATTGGCCAAGGCCGTGACGCCGTACCTTCTGGCGCGGATCTTCGAATTGACCAAGGGCCGCTCTCTGGACGCAAATATCGCGCTCGTGCTTAATAATGCACGCCTTGCGGCCGAGATCGCCGGTGAAATCCTCGCCATCCGCAAGGAAATCACGGCCGAGCAAGACACGCCGTTGTAGCGGTCACGCGGGTCGCATATCTCTCGCGCATGAGCCCGGATCAGCCCGCCCTAAAACCACGACGCCCCGGCCCGCTTGCGCGGATCCGAGCGAATTTCCTCACCGGCCTTGTCGTCATCGCGCCCATCGGCCTGACGATCTGGCTGGTCTGGGCCGTGATGGGCTGGGTCGACAGTTTCGTGCTGCCCTTCGTTCCGGGCCGGTTCAAGCCTGAACCCTATATCGGGATCAACCTGCGCGGTGTGGGCGTGATTTTCTTCTTGGTCTTCACCGTCGTCATCGGATGGATCGCCAAGGGATATATCGGGCGGTCGCTGCTGCGGTGGGGTGAAAGTCTTGTGGACCGCACACCTGTCGTACGCTCGATCTACTCAGGGCTAAAGCAGATCGCCGAAACGGTCTTTGCGCAGACCGAGTCCAGCTTCGACAAGGCCGTCCTGGTCGAATATCCGCGCCGCGGCCTGTGGGCGATCGCTTTTGTCTCGACCGATGCGAAGGGTGAGATCGCGGATGCCATCCCCACCTCCGAAGGCAAGGTGGCCGTGTTCTTGCCCACGACGCCGAACCCGACGAGCGGCTTCCTTCTCTTCATCGGTCGATCCGAGTTGATCGAGCTCGACATGTCCGTCGAGGATGCGGCGAAGCTCGTCATCTCGGCCGGGCTCGTCTGCCCGCCCGCGCGCCCGCAGCCCAACACCGGCGGGCAGATCGCGGCAGAGTAGCGGAGGGCATTGTCTGCCCGCCCGGCTCGGCCATAGTACGCCCATGACCCGTCGCGCTTTCGCTCTCCTGCTGCTTGTTCTTGCCGCCTGTTCGCGCGGCCCGGCCAACCTGCCACCGGCGCCCGAGGGCAGCCTCCGCGTGGCCAGCCACAACGTGCACTACATCGACCTGAACGCGCAGAGCGGCGACTGGTCCGCGGCCGATTGGGAGGTTCGGAAACCCGCGCTCGACGCCGCCTTCAAGGCCCTCGATGCCGACATCGTCGCCTTCCAGGAGATGGAGAGCTTTTCCCGCGGCTCCGACGGCGGCACGAATCTGGCCCGCGACTGGCTCCTGTCCCGCAACCCGCAGTACCGGGCCGCAGCCGTGGGCGACTGGCGCGCCTTCCCGTCGACCCAGCCGATCTTCTACCGCCATGATCGCCTGACCGTGGTCGAACAGGGCTGGTACTTCTTTTCGAAGGCGCCGGACGTCATCTATTCGCGCAGCTTTGACGGCGCTTACCCCGCCTTCGCCTCCTGGGCCCGGTTCAAGGACGACAAAGGCAGGATCATCCACGTCACGAACGTGCATCTCGATGCGTTCAGCACAGCAAACCGGCAAGGCGCAACCGACCTCATCGTCTCGCGCCTCCGCCCGGTTCTGGGCGCCGGCGAGACTGCGTTTCTCGTCGGCGACCTGAATGCGATATGGCTGATGGGACCGGTCCGGCAGCTCAAGGCCGCAGGGCTGACCTTCGCCGACATTCGCGGGGCGACCTACCATTTCGATCGCGGGCTCGGCCTGTTCGGCGCGATCGACCACATCGCCTATAGCGGTGCGCGGGTCGTTCAGGGGCCTTACGTCCTGCGCGGGCGTTTTGACGGCGAATGGCCCAGCGACCACTACCCGATCGCCGTCGACCTGGCCTACTGACGCGGAAAAGCGAAGCAGCGGTCGCGGCGGATCGAAAGCCACATGGGCGTGCCCGGCTTCGGCAGGAAGACGGATGGCACCGTGGCTGACATCGCGCTGCCATTGTCGAGGCGGAATTCCACAAGGCTTTCCTTGCCGATGAAGCGCGCGCGGGTCACGACCGCCCGGGCCGGCGTTCCGTCCTGCACCGTGGGCCGTGGACCCTGCCCTGCGCGGTCGAAGTCGATGCGCACGTGCTGGGGGCGGATTACGATATCCACCTTCGTTCCATCCGCGACGCCCGGGGCAAGGAACTGGCCGAAGGGCGTGTCGGTCAGCGCGCCCTGCACCTCGCCTTCGATCACGTTGATATCGCTGAAGAACGCAGCGGCGGCACGGTCGGCCGGATTGTTGTAGATGTTGTACGGCGCGCCTTGCTGCACGATCCGTCCGCGCCGCATCAGCGCGATCTCGTCCGCCATGCGCATGGCCTCTTCGGGCTCGTGAGTGACAAGCAGGACCGCCGCGCCCTCTTCCTTGAGCACGCTCAGGGTGTCGTCGCGGATTCCATCGCGCAGCCGGTTGTCGAGGCCGGAAAACGGCTCGTCCATAAGCATGACGCGCGGCCGCGGAGCGATCGCCCGCGCGAGCGCAACCCGCTGCTGCTCGCCCCCCGAGAGCTCGTGCGGGTAGGCGTCGATGTACCGCTCCAGGCTGACCCGTTCGAGCAGCTCCTTGACCCGGCGACGCTTTTCAGCCTTGGCACCCTTCAGCCCGAAGGCGACGTTGTCGGCCACCGAAAGGTGCGGAAACAGCGCGAAATCCTGGAAGATCAGGCCGACGCCCCGCCGTTCCGGCGGGATCAGAGCCGACGGTCCGCAGACCTCGCGCCCGTCGATACGGATGCGACCCGCGGCCGGAGCCTCAACCCCAGCGATGGCGCGCAAGGTCGTGGACTTACCGCAACCCGACGGCCCCAGAAGACATAAGACCTCGCCGGCCGCGACTGACAGCGAGACGTTCTCGACCACCGTTCGGCCGTCGAAGGCGCAAGTCAGCGCGTCGGTTTGCAATCGGGGAGCGTCGGCCATGCCTTACCTGACGAGATTGATCAGGAGCCAGCTAGCAGCGCGGCCGCCGCCCCGCAACCGCGCCCGTCGTCACATCGAGAGGTTCACCGCGCCGCCATCCAGAAGGATATTCTGCCCGACGATGAAGCCCGCGTGCTGCGAGCAAAGGAACGCGCACGCAGCGCCGAATTCGGTCGGCGTACCATAGCGGCCGGCGGGAATGGTCGCTTCTCGTTGTGCCCGCGCGTCCTCGAGCGAGATGCTCTTCTGCTTCGATACCCCGGTGTCGAGCGCCGTCGCACGGTCGGTGTCATGGATGCCCGGCAAGAGATTGTTGATCGTCACGCCCGACCCCGCCACCTGCCGCGACGTCCCCGCGACATAGCCGGTCAGACCCGCGCGGGCGGAATTCGACAACCCCAGCGCCGGGATCGGCGACTTTACGGATTGAGAGGTGATGTTGACCACCCGTCCCCAGCCGCGATCCATCATCGCGGGCAGGCATGCTTTCATCAGCGCGATCGGCGTCAGCATGTTGGCGTCGAGGGCGGCGATGAAGTCGTCACGCTCCCAGTCGGTCCACATGCCCGGCGGCGGACCGCCGGCGTTCGTCACCAGGATGTCCGGTTCGCCCGCGGCATCGAGCACGCGCTTGCGGCCGTCCTCGGTCGTGACGTCGGCCACCACTTCGCTGACGGTGACGCCGAATTCGGCGCGGATCGCGGTCGCGGCCTCGGCAAGGGCATCGGCCCCGCGCGCGTTCATCACGAGCTCGACGCCCGCCGCGGCCAGCGCACGCGCGCAACCAAGCCCGAGACCCTTGGACGATGCCGTCACCAGCGCCCGCTTCCCACCGATACCAAGATCCATCCGCATCCTCCTGTCCGTTCGGCCCGAGCCTAGGCGGCGCCCCCTCTCCCGTCCAGACCGTCCACGGCAAGCCTGTCATCCTGATTTACGCTAGGTTAAGCAGGCACCACCCCTTTCATTGCGTTGATAAATCGAATGGATAATATCGGCAGCGGGCTCCGACACGGCGCCTGGCGCGTCGCACGAGAGGCCATTGTCGTATTCCACGCCCTCAGAACCGGACCAGGTCCTGCCCGTCTATTCCGCCCGCGACCTCATCGCATCGGACGGGGCGAACCTCGGCGATCCGCTGGGGCTGGCAGACGACCTCATCGCCGGCGATGTCTACCAGCTGTCGGTGGGCGTCGAACGGGCGAGCCTCGCGTTGACAGTCCCGGACGAGGGCGCGTTCCTTATTGCGCCGGAGACCGAGGCTGGCCATGTCGGCGCTTCGGTCGCGCTCGACTCCTGCGTGACTTTCATGTCTCCCGACGGCGCCGTGGTCGAAGCTCTGCTCCTGGTCGAACATGGTCATGACGACCATTCGGTCTGCGACCTCCACGTCTATTCCCTTGCGGAAATGTCACCGCGCGTCGCCTACGCCGTCGTCGCAATCGACCGGGACGCCGCGCACATGCGCTTTGCCGAAGCGGCCTGCGTGTCCTTCACACAAGGCACTCACATCACGATGGCGAACGGATCCCAGCGCGCCATCGAAGAGCTTGGCACCGGCGACCGCGTGCTTACCCGTGACCATGGTGTGCAACCGATCCGCTGGATCGGCCAGCGCACCGTGCGGGCCCACGGTGCCTTCGCCCCGATCCGCATTCGTCAGGGCACGCTGAACAACTCGCGCGACCTGATCGTCAGCCCGAACCACCGCCTTTTCGTCTACCAGCGCAGCGACCAGCTTGGCGTAGGTCGGGCAGAGGTGCTGGTAAGGGCCAAGCACCTTCTGGACGGTGAAGCGGTGACGCAGACCGCCGGCGGCTTCGTGGACTACTACCAGATACTCTTCGACCGGCACGAAATCATCTACGCCGAGGGCATCGCGGTCGAGACGTTCCTCGTGGATCACACGACCCGTAGCGCGCTGCCCCATGATGTTCCGCTTGGAGGCAACGGGACCGGCAACGACCGCGCCGTGGAACTGAACGAGCGCCATTTGCGCGCGCATCGGGCTGCCGAGATCTTGCGCAAGGCGAGCGTCGGCTGACCACCGTCACGCAAAGGTGCGGCCGCGATTGCGCCCTGCCCCGTCGACAAATATATGCGCCTTATGCTCGACCGTATGCACAACACCGCGCCCCTGCCGTCCGAAATTGCCCGCAGGCGCACCTTCGCCATCATCTCGCATCCCGATGCGGGCAAGACGACGCTGACCGAGAAGTTCCTTCTCTATGGTGGCGCGATCCAGATGGCCGGACAGGTCCGCGCCAAGGGCGAGGCTCGAAGGACGCGCTCGGACTTCATGCAGATGGAGAAGGACCGCGGGATCTCGGTCTCGGCCTCGGCGATGTCCTTCGATTTCGGCGGCTATCGCTTCAACCTCGTGGACACGCCCGGCCACAGCGACTTCTCCGAGGATACCTACCGCACGCTGACGGCGGTGGATGCCGCGGTCATGGTGATCGATGGCGCCAAGGGCGTGGAGAGCCAGACTCAGAAACTGTTCGAGGTCTGCCGCCTGCGCGACCTGCCGATCCTGACGTTCTGCAACAAGATGGATCGCGAAAGCCGCGACATCTTCGAGATCATCGACGAGATTCAGGAGAACCTGGCAATTGACGTGACGCCAGCTTCGTGGCCCATCGGCGTCGGGCGCGATTTCCTCGGCTGCTACGACATGCTGAACGATCGGCTCGAGCTGATGGACCGAGCCGACCGCAATAAGGTGGCCGAGTCGGTCCGCCTGCAGGGTCTCGACGACCCAAAGATGGAAGAGCACATCCCGGGCCACCTGCTGGAGAAACTGCGCGAAGAGGTCGAGATGGCGCGCGAGCTTCTGCCGGCCTTCGATGCGCAGGGGCTTCTCGACGGGGTACTGACGCCGATCTGGTTCGGCAGTGCCATCAACTCGTTCGGCGTGCGCGAACTCATGGACGGGATCGGCCGCTTCGGTCCGCAGCCGCAGCCGCAGAACGCAGAACCGCGCCAGATCATGCCGGACGAGACCAAGGTCTCGGGCTTCGTGTTCAAGGTGCAGGCGAACATGGACCCCAAGCACCGCGACCGGGTCGCCTTCGTCCGCCTCGCTTCGGGACACTTCAAGCGCGGCATGAAGCTGACCCACGTTCGCACGAAGAAGCCGATGGCAGTGTCGAACCCCGTCCTCTTCCTCGCCTCGGACCGCGAATTGGCCGAAGAGGCGTGGGCCGGGGATATCATGGGCATCCCGAACCACGGCCAGCTTCGGATCGGCGACACCCTGACCGAGGGCGAGGCGCTGCGGGTGCAGGGCATCCCCAGCTTCGCGCCCGAGCTTTTGCAGAACTGCCGCGCGGGCGACCCGATGAAGGCCAAGCATCTCGACAAGGCGTTGATGCAGTTCGCCGAGGAAGGCGCGGCAAAGGTGTTCAAGCCGATGCTGGGCGCAGGCTTCATCGTCGGCGTCGTGGGTGCGCTGCAGTTCGAGGTCCTGGCGAGCAGAATCGAGATGGAATACGGCCTGCCCGTCCGGTTCGAGCCTTCGCAATTCACCTCGGCACGTTGGCTGCACGGGCCGAAGGACAAGGTCGAGGCCTTCGCGCAGGTGAACAAGGGACACATGGCCCGCGACAACGACGATGACCTGGTCTTCCTGACGCGCCTGCAATGGGACATCGACCGGGTTGAGCGCGACTGGCCGGAGCTGACCTTGACCGCCACCAAGGAGATGATGACGTGATTCCGCGGGCTCGCGTCGCCGCTGCGCTGGACCTCCCGCCGGATACGGACGCGCTGCCGCCGGGTGACCTGCCGCTGGACAGGTTCGCCGAGCGCTTTCTTTCTGCGCTCGAACGGCCGGAGGGGGATGAGACCGACATCTGGACCGTGGACCTCTTCGACCACCTCGTCATGGCCGACCCGAAGCTTGCCTGCGCTTCCCTGCTCGCCTGTTTCGACCGCGCGCCCGAGCGCGCGGAAGAGCTGGGCGCGGGACCGCTCGACGATCTGGTGCGCCGCGCAGGCACAGACGCGGTCGGTCCTCTCGAAGCCGCAGCACCCGACCGCCCCGCCTTGCGCCGGGCGATGCGGCAAGTTTCAGCCGAAGAGATCGAGCATCCGTTCCTGAAGGCACGCATCGAAGCGATTCGGGACTGAAGCACCTTCCAAAACGAACGGAACTGCAACACACTGGGGCGATTCAAAGAAGATTGTGAGGCGATCAAACCGCCCGCTCGAGGAGTGCAGGTCCATTGAACGTGCAGAGCAGTGCACCCCGCCAGAACAGGGTCACCCCGACCGGCGACATCATTTCTCATCCCGCCCGCGGTCACCTCATGGGAAACCGCGGCTGCCTGCATGACGATCACGGCCGGCTGAGGCAGGCGCGCTGGAAGACCAAGGCCTGGATCAGCTGCCGCCTCGACTTTCCCGGCCGCCGGCGGCGCATCATGTCGCCGGGACATTATACCGAACTGTTTTTCCTCGACGAGGCGACGGCATTGGCGGCCGGCCATCGGCCCTGTTTCGAGTGTCGGCGCGAGGCTGCGTTGGCGTTCCGATCTGCATGGCAGAAGGCGGTGGGAGAGATCTCGCGCGTGTCTGAGATCGACCAGATCCTCCACGCCGCGCGCGTCTGGCCCCGCACCAGACGACAACGTCGCATCAGCGCCGACATCCGCGACCTGCCCGTGGGCGCCTTCATCCTGCATGACAGCATGCCGCACCTGGTCCGCGCGCGCTGCATCCTGCGCTGGTCTCCCGACGGCTATGGCGCACCCGCCGCACACCCGCACATCCCCGTCTCGGTCCTGACCCCAGCGCCGATGCTCAAGACGCTGGCTGCGGGCTATCGGCCGGAGATGCTTGCCGATTTCGTCTGATCGTTACATCGTAACTCCATAGGGGGCGAACCCGATCATGGAGATACCCCGATGCGCTTTGCCCTGCCCCTCGTCCTGATCCTCATCGCCACGCCGCTCCTGGCTGACGAGCACGATCACGAGGACCTTTCCGAGACCGAAGGACTCCGCGTCCTGCACGGCTGGAAGAATGCCAGCGACGCCCGGGACATGCGCGTATTCATGGAGATCGAGAACAACCGTGACACCGCCGTATTCCTGACTGGCGCCGAAACCGAAGAAGGCGCGACCGGCACGATCGTCTGGGCAGCCATGAAGGCTGACGGCGAGCCTACCCCCCTGACCGGGATCGAAATTGGCGCAGGTCGCGAGCTACGTTGTCGCCCGATACAATCTATGTAGCCTTCGACGACGCCGCCCCGCGCGCCGAGGGCGACCAGGTCGCGCTGCACTTGCTGTTCCAAGACCTTCCCGAAGTTGAGATACATGCCGAGACGCTTTCCCGTGACGCGCATGCTCATCCTCACGCTGGCCACGCTCATTGGCTCCGCTTTCGCAGCGGACTCGGTTCAAGGCGGGAATCTTCTGGAAACGATAGAGATCCGCGAAGAAATCGACTGCGATGATTGGCGTGCCATCAAAACCGTTCCCGAGGCCGTTCGCGGCAAGGCGAACGCTTTTCGCATCAGCGGCTACGTCGTGCCGGTCGAGGCCGAGCCCTGTATCAGCACCTTCCTGCTGGTGAAGGACCCAGCCAACTGCCCTTTCTGCGGCACGGCTGCGGACGCTCCGGTGATCGAGGTTCACATGGCCGCACCCATGCCCGACATGCCCGAATTTACCGAGGTCACGGTCGAGGGAGACCTTGAATTCGTAGAGGACCCCTTCACGATGCAGGCCGTCATCATGCGCAATGCTCGCGCGACCCAAGCCGATTGACGCTAGGGCCTTGCATCTATAGGTAAAGGTCGGGTCGCGATGCGCGCGGCCTTTGGCAAGGGCGCATGTTACCGCGTCCTGAACCGGTGGCCCGGCCACCCTCGATTCGGACGCACATGACGAAGTTCACCGACCTCAAGCTGGGCCCCAAGGTCCAGAAAGCCATCGAAGAAGCGGGCTACGAAGTCCCGACGCCCATCCAGGCGCAAGCCATTCCGGCGGCCCTCGAAGGGCGTGACGTTCTGGGAATCGCCCAGACCGGCACCGGCAAGACGGCCTCCTTCACTCTTCCGATGATCACGCAGCTCGCCCGTGGCCGCGCCAAGGCCCGTATGCCACGCAGCCTCGTTCTCGCACCGACGCGCGAACTGGCCGCCCAGGTGGCCGAGAATTTTGACACCTATGCCAAGCATGTGAAGCTGACCAAGGCGCTGCTGATCGGCGGTGTGTCCTTCAAGGAGCAGGACGCGCTGATCGATAAGGGCGTCGACGTGTTGATTGCGACGCCGGGTCGGCTGCTCGACCATTTCGAACGCGGCAAACTTCTACTGACCGACGTCAAGATCATGGTGGTGGACGAAGCCGACCGGATGCTCGACATGGGGTTCATCCCCGACATCGAACGCATCTTTTCGCTCGTGCCCTTCACGCGGCAGACGCTGTTCTTCTCGGCCACCATGGCGCCCGAGATCGAGCGGATCACCAACACCTTCCTTTCGAACCCACACCGCGTCGAAGTCGCGAGGCAGGCTTCGGCGTCGGAGACGATCGAGCAGAGGGTCCTGATGTTTCGCCCCTCGCGCAAGGACCGAGCCGCCTCGGAAAAGCGCAAGGCGCTACGCGAAGCAATCGAGGCCGAAGGCGACGGGCTGAAGAACGCGATCATCTTCTGCAATCGCAAGACGGACGTGGATATTGTCGCGAAGTCGCTGCAGAAATACGGCTATGACAGTGCCCCGATCCACGGCGATCTGGACCAGTCGCAGCGCAACCGCACGCTGGATAGCTTTCGGGCGGGCGATCTGAGGATCTTGGTGGCATCCGATGTGGCCGCGAGGGGGCTCGACGTGCCGAGCGTGACGCATGTGTTCAATTTCGACGTCCCCTCTCACCCCGAGGATTACGTCCACCGGATCGGCCGGACGGGTCGGGCAGGACGCGAAGGCAAGGCAATTACGATCTGTCAGCCTTCGGACGAGAAGAACCTTGAGGCCGTCGAAAAGCTGCTGGAGCGGACGATCCCCCGCGTTGAGGTAGCAGCGCCGGCTCCGGCAGCGGAGGCCTCTGCGGCCGTTCAGGAAGCCCCTGCCCCTGCGATCGAAGAACCCAAAGCAGAGCCCGCTGACCAGAAGCCGACCGAGCGGAAGCGCAGCAGCCGCCCTCGCAGCCGGAGCGGCCAAGACGACAAGGGACGGCCTGTCGTTGGGATGGGGGATCACCTGCCCTCATTCATAGAAAAGAGCTTCGAAGAACGGATGACGTAATAGAGCCGCGGGAAATCCCCGCGGCTTTTATCTCGAATCCCGTTTGGAAAGCTATCGTTCAGCGTTTTGTGGACATCACTCCACATGAAGCAAGCTGAAGCGAACATGTTCCGAGAAGAGTCATATCATCGGGCGGCGGATCATCTTCCCGCCGCCCTTCTGGGCCAATTCATCATAAACGGCCGGGGATTCCCCTGCCAGATCGTGACCCTGTCGAGGAACGCGGCCAGCATCAGGGTAGCCAGCGATGCTCTCGACCAAGTCCGATGCGTCGCTGCCCGCCTGAGGATAGACGGGCTGCGGCTTTTCGATGTTCGCATACGCTGGCGCTCGGACCGGGGCATCGGACTCAGCTTCGAGAAGGGCCGCCTGTCCGATGCCGAGATCGCAAAGCTCAGCTCAAGCGGCTGATCACAACCGTCACTTCGGGTTTGCGTCCGATCTCGGCGTTCGCAGACTGGCGAGCGACCCGCCGCATGAGCTCGTCCAGCTTGTCGTCGTCCAGGATCACCCTGTCATCCGCGCGCTGTAGCGCCTGATCCAAATCGGCCTCCATCACGTCGGACAGAGGCGCACCCGACGTTCCGACTTCGGGCAAGCCCTTCAGATCGACCCAAGGTTCGCCCAGAGGACTGTCATCCTCATCCAGGATCAGCGAGACGACCACGTGGCCGTTCAGCGCCATACGTATGCGATCCCGCACCACGCCATCGAGCGCCCCGACCTGCACCGAGCCATCAAGATAGACCCGGCCGGTTTCGACATATTCGACGATCTCAGGCTGATTACCCGACAGCGACACGCACGTGCCGTTCGGCGCCAGGACGCCCTGCCGACCGGCCGCCTCCGCAAGTTTTACGTGCTCCCGCAGGTGCCGGTGCTCACCATGCATGGGGATCACGATCTGCGGCTTCGTCAACTCGTGCATCGCGACGAGGTCGGGGCGGTTTGCATGGCCCGAGACGTGGTAGCGCCCGCCGTCGTCGTCCTGAACGTCAACGCCCTTCTCGGAAAAAGCGTTCATGATGTCGATCACCCCCCGCTCGTTGCCGGGGATGGTCTTGGACGAGAACAAGAACGTGTCCCCCTCCTTCATCGACAGGCCGAGGTACTTTCCGCGTGCAAGCTGGGCCGACGCCGCACGCCGCTCGCCTTGGCTGCCGGTCACGATCAGCATCAGGTTTTCGCGCGGCAGCTGCACCGCGTCTTCGGGGCTGACGACGCTGGGGAAATCCTTAAGCACACCGGCCTCGGTCGCCGCCTCGATCATACGGCGCATGGCACGACCCAAGAGGCAGACCGACCTTCCCGCCGTGACACCCGCGTTAGCCAGCGTCCGCACGCGAGCAACGTTGGACGCAAAGGTCGTCGCCACGACCATGCCAGTCTGCTCGGCGACGAAACGCGCAATCTCGGGGCCAACGGTCGCCTCGGACCGGCCGTCGTGGTGGTTGAACACGTTGGTCGAGTCACAGACCAACGCCTTCACCCCATCCTGCGCAATCGACGCCCAAAGGTCCCGGTCGAAAGGTTCACCCACGCCGGGCTGATAGTCGATCTTGAAGTCGCCCGTATGGATCACCCGCCCCTCGGGCGTGTCGATCACGAGCGCCGAGCTTTCGGGAATCGAGTGAGAGATCGGAAGGAAGCCGACCTGAAATGGGCCAAGCGCGATGGTGTCCGGCCACGCCTTCATGGTCTGCACCTTGTCAGGGTTGTGCCCGCCCTCCTCCATCTTCCGCCGCGCATGGATCGAGGTGAAGCTGCGCGCATAGACCGGCGCATCGAGCTTATCCCAAAGTTGCCCCACCGCCCCGACGTGGTCCTCGTGCGCGTGCGTAATGAAGATGCCGTCGATCCGGTCCTTGCGCTCGGCCAGCCAAGTCACATCCGGAAAGATCAGGTTCACGCCCGGTGTCGTGTCCATGTCCGGAAACGTCACGCCCAGATCCACGACGATCAGCCGTTCCTGGCCCGGCTTTCCGTAGCCATAGACGTAGCAATTCATGCCAATCTCGCCCGCCCCGCCGAGGGGCAGGTAGATAAGTCGTTCTTTTGCAGCCATTATTCTTGCAAATCCTTGTTGTACCGATGAATCACGGTCAGTCCGTGCATCGTCAGATTGTCCTCGAACACGTCGAACAACGTGTCCCCCTGCTGGAAAAGAGGCGCCAGCCCGCCCGTTCCGATGACCTTCATGGGGCGCGCGCGCTCTTCCTTGATGCGCTGCACAATCCCACTCACGAGGCCGACATATCCCCAGAAAACGCCGGACTGCATGCAGTCGACGGTGTTCTTGCCCACAACTTGGGGCGGCATGGTAACGTCGACAAGAGGAAGCGCCGCGGCGGCATCGTGCAGTGCCTGGAGCGACAGGTTCACCCCGGGCGCGATCACGCCGCCCTCGTAGGCGCCGTCCGAGCCAACCACGTCGAAGGTTGTGGCAGTCCCGTAGTCGACGACGATTAGGTCTCCGCCATGCAGATCGTAGCCTGCTACCGTGTTGACCAGCCGGTCAGGCCCGACTTGCGTGCCGGGATCGACCCTCGGCGCAACCGGCAGCGCGCAATCCGGTCGCCCGACCACAACGGGGCGGCAGTCGAAATAGCGGTTGCAGAGCACCCGCAGGTTGAAGACGACGCGCGGCACGGTTGATGAGACGATCACCTCGTCGATCATCACCTCCTCGAGCCCGCGGAGCTTCATGAGCGTAGACAGCCAGACGTAGTACTGGTCAGCCGTTCGCTGCACCTCTGTGGCCGTGCGCCACGTTTCGAGAAAGGCGGTGCCATCCCAGATTGCAAAGACAGTATTGGTGTTGCCGACGTCAATTGCCAAAAGCATGGGCAGAGCCTCTCTTCAGAAGAAGACGTCCGCGGCTGAGATGCGGCGCTCTCCGTCCGCAGTGGACAAGATCAGCCGCCCGCCCTCGTCCACGCTTTCGAACCGGCCGGTGATCTCTTCCTGCGGCAAGCGAGCGGTGACAATCTCTCCCAGTCGCGCCGCATGGCGCAGCCATGCCTCCCGGATCGGCTCAAATCCGAGCTGCGTCAACATGTCTTCCTGCGTCGCATAGAACCCGGCGAGCTCTGTCAGGAAGAGTTCGACATCCACGTTCTCACCCACCGCTGTCGGGGGGAAAGCGGCATCGCGGACGCCACCCGGCGTGTGAGAAAGGTTGACGCCGATCCCGATGGACAGCCACTCGATCTGCCCGCCGCGTGTTGCACTTTCCAGCAGAAGGCCGGCAACCTTCCCGTTGTCCAGAAGGACGTCGTTCGGCCATTTCAGAGCAAGCCGCGTCCGGCGAACGTGAAGGGAAAGCGCCTCGAACACTGCGTTGGCGGCCATGAATGATCGCAGCGCCGCCCAGCCTGCCGTTCCCGTTGGACGGATCACCAGCGTCGCAGCGAAGTTGCCCTGCGGGCTTGCCCACGCCCGTCCCTGGCGCCCTCGCGCTTCCGTCTGACGGCGCGCCAGGATCCAGGTCGGACGGCTCAGTTCCGGCGCGAGGCGTGCTGCCTCGGCGTTGGTGCTGTCGCACGTGTCAAGGATAATACGGTCGTATCCCTCGGGCCAGTTCGGCTCAGTGGACAAGCGCGCTCGCTGCCACGACGGCCGCGCCTTCCACGCCGAAGAGGGTCGCGATACCCACCACCATCACCAGCGCCGACGCCACCGCAACGCCGGTGAGCAGCGGCGAGCGGGACTGATCGAGTCCCTCGGTCTCTTCTCCGAAGAACATCAGGTAGACGATCCTCAGATAGTAGTAGAGCGCGATCGCCGAGGCGATTCCGCCCAGCAATGCCAGCCAGCCCAGCCCGCTTTCGACGGCAGCGCTAAACACGTAGAACTTGCCCCAGAATCCCATCAGCGGCGGCAAACCGCCCATTGCCCACATCAGGGCCGCAAGCGCATAGGCGCGCGCCGGGTCCTTCCGCGACAACATGTTGAGCGACCTCAGCGATGTAACCGGTTTTCCGTCCCGCTCCATCGACAGGATGAAGGCGAAGGTGCCGATGTTCATCGTCACGTAGATGGCCATGTAGATCAGCATGGCCTGCACACCAAAGGCCGTGCCCGCGGCCAGCCCCATCAGCGCAAAGCCCATGTGGTTGATCGATGAATATGCCATCAGACGCTTGATGTCGGTTTGCCCGATCGCGGCGACGGCGCCCAGGAACATCGACACGACCGAAAGCGCTGCGATGATCTGCTGCCAGTCGCCTACGATGCCGCCGAACGCGTCGAAGACCACGCGGGCGAACAGTCCCATCGCCGCGACCTTCGGCGCCGTGGCAAGGAAGGCCGTCACCGGGGTCGGCGCGCCCTCGTAAACGTCGGGTGTCCACATGTGGAACGGCGCCGCCGACACCTTGAAGGCAAGACCGGCCGTAATGAACACAAGGCCGAACAGCAGCCCCAGCGACGCCTGCCCCTCGGCGCTGAGAATGATGCCGGCGAACAGCGTCGTGCCCGCAAAGCCATAGGTCAGCGAGGCGCCGTAGAGCAAAAGCCCCGAGCTGAGGGAGCCCAGAACGAAGTACTTCAGGCCCGCCTCGGTGGACCGGGCGCTGTCACGCCGCAGGGAGGCGATGACGTAGACTGCCAGCGACTGAAGCTCGAGCCCCATGTAAAGGGTCATGAGATCACCGGCCGAGACCATGACCATCATGCCGACGACACTCAAGGTCACCAGCAGCGGATACTCGAACCGAAGGATGCCGCGCCGCTCCATGTAGCCCTGGCTCATGACAAGGACGGCGGCCGCGGACAGCAGGATCGTCACCTTCGCGAACCTGGCAAAGGCGTCATCGATGAAGAGCCCCCGGAACGCGATACGATCAATCGGGCCAGATACGCCGATCCAGAACGCGAAGAACAAAAACACGGCCGCGGTCACCCAGACCAGCATCGGAGCGAACCGATCCTTGCCAGTATAGACGACACCCAGCAGCGCCCCCATCGCATACAGCGCCAGGGCGAGTTCAGGCAGGATGGTGGAGAAATCGACGGAACTCATCGCGGCGTCCTCAATGTGCAGAGTCTGCGACTGCGGTCGAGGTCATCAGACCAGCCTCGTCCACGGCCGTCTCGTAGGTGTCGAGAAGCCCCGCAACCGAGGGCCCGACGATATCGGTCACGAGGGGCGGATAGACCCCGAGGATGATCGTCATCGCGGCAAGGGGAGCGAAGATCCACTTCTCGCGGGGCGTCAGGTCGCGGATAGTCTTCAGGCTTTCCTTGATCAGATCGCCGAGCATCACCCGGCGGTAGAGCCAAAGCCCGTAAGCCGCAGAGAAGATCACACCGGAAGTGGCCACGAAGGCGACCCATGTGTTCGCTTGGAACATCCCCATCAGCGTCAGGAATTCGCCGACGAACCCGCTCGTCCCCGGGAGGCCGATGTTGGCCATGGTGAAGAGAAGGAAGATCAGCGCGTAGGCTGGCATCCGGTTCACGAGCCCGCCATAGGCATCAATGTCCCGAGTGTGCATCCGATCATACACCACGCCCACGCAAAGGAAGAGCCCGCCCGAGATGAAGCCGTGGCTGATCATCTGGAAGATCGCCCCGTCCAGCCCCTGCTGGTTCGCGGAAAAGATGCCCGCGGTCACGAATCCCATGTGCGCGACTGACGAATACGCGATCAGCTTCTTCATGTCCTGCTGCACCAGCGCGACGAGCGACGTGTAGACGATCGCGATCGCCGACAGCCACAGCACGAGAGGCGCGAGATACTCGGAAGCGACGGGGAACATCGGCAGCGAGAAGCGCAGGAAGCCGTAGCCGCCCAGCTTCAGCAGAATTGCCGCCAGGACGACCGAACCGGCTGTCGGCGCCTGCACGTGGGCGTCGGGAAGCCAAGTGTGGACGGGCCACATCGGCATCTTTACCGCGAAAGAGGCGAAGAATGCGAGCCACAAGAGGGTCTGCAACCCGCCAACGACCGTCAAGCCAAAGACCGAGAACGTCTCATAGCTGAACTGGTGGGTCAGAAGGGAGGGAATATCCGTCGTGCCCGCGTCGACATACATGGCGAGCATTGCCACCAGCATCAGGACGGACCCGAGGAAGGTATAGAGGAAGAACTTGAACGCCGCATAGATCCGGTTCGCTCCGCCCCAGATCCCGATGATCAGGAACATCGGGATCAGGCCGGCCTCGAAGAAGAGGTAGAACAGGATCAGGTCGAGCGCGACGAAGACACCGAGCATCATCGTCTCGAGCACGAGGAACGCGATCATGTATTCCTTCACCCGCTCGTTCACGTCCCACGCGGACAGGATCACCAGCGGCATCAGGAAAGTCGTCAGGATCACGAAGAGGACGCTGATACCGTCCACGCCGACCTTGTAGGTCAGGCCGGCGATCCACTGGCGCTGCTCGACCAGCTGAAATCCGCCACCGGGCTCGAACTGGCCGAGGATGAGCAGCGATCCGAGGAATGAGGCCGTGGTGGCGATCAGCGCCAGGTACTTGGCGTTCCGCCGTGCAGCCTCGTCATCGCCGCGCAGGAAGAGAGCGAGGATGATCGCCGCCACCAAGGGCAGGAAGGTGACGATCGAGATCAAGCTGTCCATGTTACTCGACCCCTCCGAGAGTCATCCAGGTGAGCAGGATCGCGACCGCGAGGACCATCGCGAAAGCGTAGTGAAAGATGTAGCCGGACTGCGCGCGTCCCGCGAGACGGCTGAAGAACGGGATCACCCCCATCGCCAGGCCGTTGATCCCGCCGTCGATGACGTTCCCGTCGCCGCGCTTCCATAGCGTTCGGCCGAGCCAGCCGACCGGGCGGACGAAGAGGAAGCCGTAGATCTCGTCGAAATACCACTTGTTCAGCAGGAAGTCATAGATCGGGCGCTGCGCGTCAACGAACTTGCCGGGCAGGTCCGGGCGACGAATATACATCTGGAACGCCAAGAGGAACCCGCCGAGCATCGCCAGGAACGGGCTGATCTTGACCAGGAGCGGCGCGTGATGCGCCTCATCCATCACCTGGTTGTCGGGGGCAATGTATATTGCGCCCGCTTCCCAACCGCCGGCCATGACATCGCCATGAGTGCCCTCGCCGCCGCCCGTGTCCTCGGTCGGCTCGAGCAGGGCCGCCGCCGCATCGGCGACGTCGCCTTCCACCAGTTCCTCGGTCGCGGGGACCAGCCCTTCGCCCTCTCCCTCGGGTGCGGTTGCGCCGTGATCTTCGGCGGCCACAGCCTCGGCAGGGGCCGGAATGCCGAAGAAGCGATTCACCTGCGCCTGGTCGCCGAAGAACGGACCGTACCAGACCATGCCCGAGAAGATCGCGCCAAGCGCCAGCACCCCGAGCGGAATGGTCATGATCGAAGGGCTTTCATGCGCGTGCTCATGCGTGTGCCTGTCACCGCGCGGCTCACCGTAGAACGTCAGGAACATCAGCCGCCACGAATAGAAGCTGGTGAAGGCCGCGGCGATCACCAGGAGCCAGAAGGCGTAGGTACCGACGCCCGACTGCGCGCCCCAGGCGCTTTCGATCACGGCGTCCTTCGACAGGAAGCCGGCAAAGCCGATATTGGTCAGCGGAATGCCCACGCCCGTGATTGCCAGCGTGCCGATCATCATGGCCCAGAAGGTCTTGGGCATCTTGTCCTTCAGGCCACCATAGTTCCGCATGTCCTGCTCGTGGTGCATTCCATGGATCACGGACCCGGCGCCAAGGAACAGCATCGCCTTGAAGAAGGCGTGCGTGAACAGGTGGAACATCGCAGCCGAGTAGACACCCACGCCCGCGGCCACGAACATGTAACCGAGCTGGGAACAGGTCGAATAGGCGATCACGCGCTTGATGTCTGTCTGCACGAGGCCGATCGTGGCCGCGAAGAAGGCGGTCGTCGCGCCGATCACCGTGATGAAGGCGGTCGCGTGCGGCGCGAACTCCATCAGGGGAGACATGCGGCATACGAGGAACACGCCCGCCGTGACCATGGTCGCTGCGTGGATCAGCGCCGACACCGGGGTCGGACCCTCCATCGCGTCGGGCAGCCAGGTGTGCAGGAACAGCTGCGCGGACTTGCCCATGGCGCCGATGAAGAGAAGAACCGCGACGATCTCGGCCGCGTTCCAGGTCGTCCAGAGGAAGTGCATCTCGGTCGCGGCGATCTCGGGGGCGGCGGCGAAGATGTCGTTGAACTGGATGGAGTCGACCAGGAAGAACAGCGCGAACATTCCAAGTGCGAAGCCGAAGTCGCCGACACGGTTCACCACGAAGGCCTTCATCGCCGCGGCGTTGGCCGAAGGTTTGCGGAAGTAGAAGCCGATCAGAAGGTACGATGCGAGGCCGACCCCCTCCCAGCCGAAGAACATCTGCACCAGGTTGTCGGCCGTCACCAGCATCAGCATCGCGAATGTGAAGAACGACAGGTAGGCGAAGAAGCGGGGGCGGTAGCTTTCGTTGTCGCGGAAGTTCTCGTCGTGGGCCATGTAACCGAACGAGTAGACATGGACGAGCGCCGATACGGTGGTGATGACGATCAACATGATCGCCGTGAGACGGTCGAGGCGAATGGCCCAGTCCGTCGACAGGCTGCCCGACTCGATCCAGCGCAGGATCTGGACGCGGTGCAGCTCGCCGTCATGGCCGAAGAAGACGATCCAGCTCAGCACCGCCGCCAAGAGGACGAGGCATGTGGCGGTCCACTGCGCCGGCTTTTCGCCGATGAACCGATGGCCGAAGCCGCAGATCAGCGCGCCGATCAGCGGCGCGAAAAGGATGATCGTCGCCATGCCCTCAGCCCTTCATCATGTTGACGTCTTCGACCGCGATCGTGCCGCGGTTGCGGAAGAAGCAGACGAGGATGGCAAGACCGATGGCCGCCTCGGCCGCCGCGACCGTCAGGACGAACAGCGTGAAGATCTGGCCCACCAGATCGCCCATGTGAGTCGAGAACGCGACCAGATTGATGTTCACCGCGAGGAGCATCAGCTCGATCGACATCAGGATGATGATGATGTTCTTGCGGTTCAGGAAGAGACCGAAAATGCCGATCACAAAAAGCGCGGCGGCGACGGTCAAATAATGTTCAAGTCCGATCATTCTGTCCCTCGGCTCGGTTTGGGCCGGTCCTAGACCTTTGCTGTCCCGGCGTCCATGCCTCGCGGCGGTCGATTCAGGCGTCGATTACCGTCGCCTAAAACCCGACGGGAAACGCTTTCATGTGGGCCTTTCGGCCCTTCTCTATAGCGCTCGGCAAGGCGGCTCTCGGCCACGTCACAGCGTCCCGGTAATCGACGCTCATCCCAAGCCCTGCCCCGACTTCACGTCGCGCATCTCCATCGTCTTCTTCGGGTCGCGCATGATCTGCTGCACGATGTCCTGGCGCTTGACCCCGGTCCTGTGCCGAAGCGTCAGAACGATCGCACCGATCATTGCGACCAGCAGGATCAAACCGGCGAGCTGGAAGAGCAGCAGGTAGTCGTCATAGATCAGCTGCCCCAGCACCTGCGTGTTCGACGCGCCGCCAAAGGCTGCACGGGATGCGGCCACGTTCGCAGCGGCCAAGTCGGAGGCCTGCCAGACGCCGAAGACGATACCGAGCTGCATCAAGATCACGACGCCGATCAGAAGGGCGATAGGCATGTATTTCGCCATCTCGGCCTTGAGCGCGGCGAAATCAACGTCGAGCATCATGACCACGAACAGGAACAACACGGCGACCGCTCCGACGTAAACGATCACCAGTAGCATCGCGACGAACTCGGCGCCCATCAGGACGAACAGGCCCGCCGAAGACAGGAAGGCCAGGATCAGCCACAGGACCGAGTGCACGGGGTTGCGCGCCACCACGGTGAAAAGACCAGCGGCAACCACGAGGATCGCGAAGAGGTAGAAGGCGAAATCGGGAGGTGTCATGCAGTCAGTCCCCTAGATGTCCGGGCTCAACGATACGGCGCGTCGATCTCGAGATTGCGGGCGATCTCGGATTCCCACCGTTCGCCATTCTCGAGCAGCCGGGCCTTGTCGTAGTAGAGTTCTTCGCGCGTCTCGACCGAGAACTCGAAATTCGGTCCCTCGACGATGGCATCGACCGGGCACGCCTCTTGGCAGAAGCCGCAATAGATGCACTTCGTCATGTCGATGTCGTAGCGCGTGGTCCGGCGCGAGCCATCCGAGCGTGGTTCGGCTTCGATCGTGATGGCCTGCGCGGGGCAAATTGCCTCGCACAGCTTGCACGCGATGCAGCGCTCTTCGCCGTTGGCATAGCGGCGCAGGGCGTGCTCGCCACGGAAGCGGGGCGACAGGCGGCCCTTCTCGTGCGGGTAGTTCAGCGTCGCCTTCGGCGCGAAGAAGTACTTCAGCCCCAGCCGCATCCCCTTCCAGAAGTCGAAGAGCAGCCAGTATCGACCGGCACGGGCATAGTCGAACGTTTCAGCCATGGATCAGACTCCTACCGCCCAGCGAGCGTAGAACCCGCCAAGCAGTTCGAAATGGGCAAGGAAAGACACGAGAACGACCCAGATCAGGCTGAACGGAAGGAAGACCTTCCAGCCCAGCCGCATCAGCTGGTCGTAGCGATAGCGCGGCACCACGGCCTTCACCATCGCGAAGAGGAAGAAGAAGAACGCCATCTTCAGGATCATCCAGAACGCGCCGTCGGGTAGTCCCGGGATGGGCGACAGCCAACCGCCGAAGAAGAGGATCGCAGTCACCGCACTGAGGAGCCACATGGCGATGTACTCGCCCGCCATGAACAAGAGGAACGGCGTCGAGGAGTATTCCACCTGATAGCCCGCGACGAGCTCCGACTCGGCCTCGGGCAGGTCGAAAGGCGGCCGGTTCGTCTCGGCAAGGCACGAGATGAAGAACAGGAACACCATCGGGAAGTGCGGCAGCCAGTACCAGTTGAACAGGCCGAAATCACCGTCCTGCGCACGCACGATGTCGCTGAGGTTCAGCGAGCCAGTCGAGATGATGATGCCGACGATGATCAGGCCCAGCGACACCTCGTACGAGATCATCTGCGCGGCCGAGCGCAACGATCCCAGGAACGGGTATTTCGAATTCGAGGCCCAGCCGCCCATGATCACGCCGTAGACCTCAAGCGAGGAGACGGCGAAGATGAACAGGATCGCCACGTTGATATCGGCCAGCACCCAGCCATCAGCGAAGGGGATGACCGACCAGGCGACCATGGCCAGCACGAAAGAGACGAGCGGCGCCAGCAGAAACACCGTCCGGTCGGAGCCCGCCGGAATGACGATCTCTTTCAGGACGTATTTCAATGCGTCGGCGACGGACTGCAGCAGGCCGAAAACACCTACCACGTTCGGGCCGCGCCGCATCTGGACCGCCGCCCAGACCTTCCGGTCGGAATAGACCAGAAACAGCAGCGAAATCATGACGAAGGCCACGACCATCGTGCATTGAGCCAGGACCATGAGCGTGATCCCAAGCGGAGTGGAGAAGAAGCCGTCCATGGGCAGGTCCTCTGGTCAGATCGTGGGGATGCCGTCCTCGCGGCACCTCGCCACTTCGATTTCGGCGTCCAGCGTCCGTGCGCCGGGCGGCAGCGCGGGCGAGACGGTGTAAACCGCATCTCCGCGCCAAACGCCACCCTCTTCGGACACGATCGTCCTGATGTGACGTGCGAATCCATAGCCCCGGATCAGCGCATATTGTGCAGCGACACATCGGGCGTAGGCCCCGGCGTCGCGCTCGTCCCGCGCGCCTCGCATTTCCACGAGGAAATTCGCAAGATCGGTGTCGAGCAACCTCGTCTGGCTACCCATGTAGGTTGCACCTTCAGGCGGTAGCACGGGTCGCTCCGGCAAGGTCTCGAACGGCGCTCTCGCGATGCAAGCCGCGAGAATGCCGCACAGCCCCAAGGCCAACGCCAACCGCATCCTCACTCGGCCGCGAGGGGCGCCTGCTTCCGGGTCCGGGCGTTGTGGCTGAGTTCCCCCATGAGGGCGCTCGCCCGCAGGATCGGGTTGGCGAGGTAGTGATCCTTGATCGTCGCCTCGAACCCGCCCGACTCGATCTCGCCGGAGTCGATGTCGCCGATCTCGTTCAGCGGCACCTCGTCTATCGCCTTCAGGTGCGGGACATCGGCCCACAGTTTCTGGCGCAGCTCGCGGATCGAATCGTACGGCAGCTTGGCTCCGAGTTCGGCCGACAGGGCGCGAAGAATCGCCCAGTTCTCTTTCGCCTCGCCCGGCGGGAAGTTCGCCCGGATCGCCAACTGCGTGCGGCCTTCGGTATTCACGAAGATCGCCGTCTCTTCGGTGTAGCAGGCGGCAGGCAGGATGATGTCCGCACGATGCGCGCCACGGTCGCCGTGGCTACCCTGATAGATGACGGTCGGGCCGGCGGGGATGTCGATCTCGTCCACGCCGAGTGCATAGACCACATCGGCCCCGTCCAGGGCGGCACCCAAGCCGCCTTCCGTGACGGCACCGACATCCATCGCACCCACACGGCTGGCCGCCGTGTGCAGGACGAGCACGCCGTCCCCAAGTTCGGCAGCCTTCTTGACGATGGCCGCACCGTCCTTCCGGCGCAGCGCCCCCTGCCCCACGATGACGATCGTCTCGCCCTCGACTTTGGGCAGGTCGAGCTTGGACAGCTCGGACGCATCCTCGCCGAGGTGAGCGTATTCGTAGGTCAGATCGACGCCCTCGCCGATCACCGCAACGTCCGCCCCGTGGAGCCACGCCTTGCGGATACGCGCGTTCAGAACCGGCGCCTCGACCCGCGGATTGGTACCGATGATCAGAACCCGCCTTGAGTCCTCGATCGCCTCGATGGACGTCGTGCCGGCATAGGCACCGCGATTGCCGGGAATCAACGCTTCGTGGTGCAGTCGGCTTTCGACGTGGCCGCCCTGCCCCTCGACAAGTTCCTTCAGCGCATAGATCGCCTCGACCGGGGCAAGATCGCCTACGAGACCGGCAACCTTCGCGCCCTTCATGGCGGCTGCGGCTTTCGACAGCGCCTCACCCCAGGTGGCTGGCCGAAGGCGCCCGTTCTCGCGGAGGTACGGCTTATCGAGGCGCTGGCGTTTCAGGCCGTCCCACACGTAACGCGACCGGTCAGCGATCCATTCCTCGTTCACACCGTCATGGTTGCGCGGCAGGATGCGCATGACCTCGCGGCCACGAGTATCGACCCGGATGTTCGAGCCGAGCGCATCCATCACGTCGATCGTCTCGGTCTTGTGCAGTTCCCACGGGCGGGCGGTGAAGGCGTAAGGCTTCGACGTCAGCGCCCCGACCGGGCACAGGTCCACGATGTTGCCCTGCATCTCGGATTCGAGCGTCTGGCCCAGGTAGGACGTGATCTCGGAATCCTCGCCGCGGCCCGTTTGCCCAAGCTCGGGCATGCCCGCGACCTCGGTGATGAACCGCACGCAGCGGGTGCACGAGATGCACCGCGTCATGTGCGTCCCGACCAGCGGCCCAAGATCCATGTTGGTCACGGCACGCTTCGGCTCGCGGTAACGCGAGAAATCGACGCCGTAGGCCATCGCCTGATCCTGCAGATCACACTCCCCACCCTGGTCGCAGATCGGGCAGTCGAGCGGGTGGTTGATGAGCAGGAACTCCATCACCCCTTCGCGCGCCTTCTTGACCATCGGCGACTTCGTCTTGATCTCGGGCGGTTCGCCATTGCGGCCGCCGCGCAGGTCACGCACCTGCATCGCGCAGGAAGCGGCCGGCTTCGGCGGGCCGCCCACGACCTCGACAAGGCACATACGACAGTTGCCTGCGATCGACAGGCGCTCGTGATAGCAAAAGCGGGGAATTTCGGTATCCGCGACCTGCTCGCAAGCCTGCAGAAGGGTCATCGCGGGGTCGACCTCGACCTCGCGTCCGTCGATGATGATCTTGCGCAGATCGCTCATGCCCGCATCTCCTGGTATCGTCTTCCCGAGGCAGAGCAGCCCCGTGCAGCGGTGACTTAATACGGATCCCAGGCGGCGAAAACCGTCAGTTGCCGCGTATTCGCGTTTTGTCGCGGGCGCACGTCACTCGCAGGTGCCAACGAACTTCCAGCTTTCCAGATTGCCCGGTGCATAGCGGTGACGCTCGTCGATCCGGGCCACGACCACCTCACCGGTCTGCTGCCCGCAAAGGGCGGCCGCGGCGGCCGCAGCCTGCCCTACGGCCAGTTCGTAAGGGACGATGTTCGGCGTGACGAGCAGGGCGAAATGCTCCCCCTCCTTGGCATAGGTGACCGCCGACGGCACGGTGCGCGGCAGGTAGCCCGGGTAGTGACCGTCCACGATCGGGACTTCGCACAGCTCGAACCGGTTTTCCGGGTAGCACGGCGCCTCGACAATGACCGCTCCCGCGCCTGCGCCGGCGACCAACCCTCCGGCCGAGGCTGCGGCGGGGCTCAGAAGAGCCAGAAAGAAAGCAAGATAACGCATCAGTTTCCCCTGAGAAGTCGTCCGGCCGCGGTACCTCGAGCCATTTCCTCGCGCCCCACCTGGCAGTAGCCGGCTGCGTTGCCGGGCGTCGCTCCACGCGCGGCCAGATCGGACCTGATCTGTTCCTCAAGCTGAGAGCGCGCAACATCGTTATCCTTCAGTTCCTCGACATCTTCCTCCGAGTAGCCGGACTGCAACGCGTAGGACTCGAGCGACTTCAGAAACGTATAGGCGCGCACCAGGCGCGGCGTGATCGACGGGCAGTTCTTCCGAATTTCGTCGGCCAGGCCGATCGCATAGAACCCTTGGCGAACGGTCGGGTCCTCGGCCAGAGACTGTGCCGACGCCGCCTGCGATCCTGCCGCGAACAGACAAATGGCTGCAATCAAAGGTCTCATCGCCGAATATCTCCGCCCTTGCCGAACGACCCACGCACGCGGCCGGTCCAGACAACAATATGACCTGCGATCACGTGCTTGCAACCCACGGCCACCGAGCCGCGGAAGGCCTTTTATCGCCCGACGCAGCGTCCCGAATAGACCGGCACGCCGGATTCGGTGAGCGTCGCCGTCCAAGACTCCGGAGCCCCCACCGGGGCATCCCAAACAATGCGCGACGATCCGAAATGGCGTAGGCAATGGCGCGTGCCGTGGAAGCGGACGGTTTCGCGCGTGGCTTCGAGCGGCACGCCCGGTGCCTCGACCGCCACCGCAAAGTCGGCGGCCCCACGGTCTGCGATCAGCCGCGCCTTGTAAGGCAAAGGCTCCGCAGGGCGCGTGGCATCGAGCCTCGGCAGAGACGGTATCGGAATTCGGCCACATCCTGCAAGGGACACGGCGAAGAGCAAGAGACAGACCAGACGCGACAAAGGCCGGAGCCCCCCCTTGGTGATCACGGAGTTTCGCCCGGCATACCTTGGCATGCGCTTCAGGGCAATTCCGGGCGCGCCTCCCCGCAAGGGGACCTGCGCCCGGGGAGTAACGATCACTCGGCCGCGATCACGCGCTTGTGCTTGATACGGTCCTCGATCTCGTCGCGGAAGTGCCGGATCAGGCCCTGGATCGGCCACGCTGCTGCATCGCCGAGCGCGCAGATCGTGTGTCCTTCAACCTGCTTGGTGACGTCGAGCAGCATGTCGATCTCTTCGACCTCGGCCTCGCCCCGCACCAGACGCTCCATCACGCGCATCATCCAGCCCGAGCCTTCGCGGCAGGGCGTGCACTGGCCGCAGCTCTCGTGCTTGTAAAACGCCGACAGACGCCAGATCGCCTTGATGATGTCGGTGGACTGATCCATCACTATCACCGCCGCGGTGCCGAGGCCCGATTTGTTCTCCTTGAGCCAGTCGAAATCCATGATGCCTTCGCGCATCACGTTGCCCGGCAGGCACGGGACTGACGATCCTCCGGGGATGACGGCCTTGAGGTTGCCCCACCCGCCACGGATGCCGCCGCAATGCTTATCGATCAGTTCTTCGAACGAGATCGACATGGCCTCTTCGACTACGCAGGGATTGTTCACGTGGCCCGAGATCGCGAACACCTTGGTCCCCGCGTTGTTCTCGCGACCGAAGGACGAGAACCACGAGGCGCCGCGGCGCAGGATCGTCGGCACCACCGCGATCGATTCGACGTTGTTCACCGTGGTCGGGCAGCCATAGAGGCCCGCGCCCGCGGGGAACGGCGGCTTCAGGCGCGGCATCCCCTTCTTGCCCTCGAGGCTTTCGATCAGCGCAGTTTCCTCGCCGCAGATATAGGCGCCGGCCCCGTGCGCCACGTACAGGTCGAAATCCCAGCCCGACCCGGCCGCGTTCTTGCCCAGCAGCCCGTCGTCATAGGCTTCATCGATGGCGCGCTGCAGCGCCTCGCGCTCGCGGATATATTCGCCACGGATGTAGATGTAGCAGGCGTGCGCATTCATCGCGAAGGAGGCGATCAAACAGCCTTCGATCAGCGTATGCGGATCGTGCCGCATGATCTCGCGGTCCTTGCAGGTGCCGGGTTCGGATTCGTCGGCGTTCACGACAAGATACGAGGGGCGCCCGTCGCTTTCCTTGGGCATGAAGGACCACTTCATCCCCGTGGGAAAGCCGGCGCCGCCACGGCCGCGCAGGCCCGAATCCTTCATTTCCTGAATGATCCAGTCGCGTCCCTTCCCGATCAGGTCGGCCGTGCCATCCCACTGCCCGCGCGACTTGGCGCCGGCCAGGGTCCGGTCGCCCATGCCGTAAAGGTTCGTGAAGATCCGGTCCTTGTCATCGAGCATCGCTTCGCCT
>NZ_JBELKF010000014.1:0-56972 GCF_042089775.1 Palleronia sp. | reverse complement strand
GCGTCACGTTCGCCCGAAGGTCGCCCTTGGCAATGCTCTCGGCGGCATGGCTCATTTCTGCCAAATCCAGAGCCATGGTATTGATGGCGTCAATCATCTCCCCAAGGTCAGTCTGTCCGAAGGTATTGACGATAGCCACATCGGTCCTGCCCGTTGCGACGCGGCGCAGAGCTTGCCCGACGTCCCGAACAGGACGCAAAATGGAACGACCAATCAGAAGGCTGACGACCAGAACGGCGGCGATCACGGCCGCTACCAGGACGAACGTGCGAAACTCTGCCGCCTCCATGCCGGCGGCGAGTTCTTCAGTTCGAGCATGCCGCTCAGCAAGCTGCTCTGCGAGCACCTCCTCCGTCACCGCGTTGGCGCTTGCGACGGCTTTGCGGATTCGGGTTTCGGCCTCTTCAAGGGACGCGCTGCCTTCGACCCAGAGCTGGAACTGCTCAGAGTAGTTCTCCAGCAAGCCTCTGAGAGAACTGACTGTTTCTTTAGGAAGGGGGGATTGCTCGAGCGCCTCGGCCAGCGTCGTGACACCCTCGCCGAATTGGCCGACATATTTCGGGTCGCCTCGAAGCATGAAGTCCTTTTCGTTCCGCCGCAGCATCAGCATGTTGACGATCAAGCCATCCAGCGAAGCGTCGCCTTCGCCAGCCGTGTTCAGCCGGCTTTCTACTTCATGGACAGCTGCTCTGAGGCTGCCGATGATCCCTTGGTTCTGGCTGAAGCCCATCTCCTCCAGTTTCCGAGCATACCCTTCGGCCACGGAAGGCAGATCCTGCGTGAGAGGCCCGACCGCGGCGGTGACCACTCCGCCTTCTTCGACGGCCGCACTCACCTCATCTACGGCATTTAGAAGAGCCGTTTTCGTCTCTTCGCTGGGCTCGCCGGCAAACTCGTCGAGACTCGCGTCCACCCCGGCGAGCGCGGTGCGGACAGGCTCGGCTGCACCGGCCGATGCTTCTGCCTGGGCCAGACGCTGCTGAATCTCGCCGATATGGTGGTTCGAATTAATGAAGGTTGTTCCAAGGGCCAGCACTCCGACGGCCGCCGTCGCCGCCAGAGACAAGATCCGGCCGCGAACGCCGAACTTGAACAAGGATGACCCCTCGTGTTTCTCGGATGGAGTCTGGCTCGACATCAACAGGTTGGGCGGCGCCTTGGAACCGTCTGTGCGCTCAAATCTCGTGGACAACATCTTACCTTCCTTCGCAGCTTCCTGAGGTGATGGTCGGGCTGTGTCGGCGCGAACGCCGCTGTCACGTGGACCCACTAGATGCGAAGTGAGCGAAGTCCGTGCTGCCCCTCACACTGGTCCGCATTCACGTCTGTAGCTGTCATCAACTCGCCCGACCTTGGTCAACACGCCCGTACCAGCGGCGGATTAAGCTCGGGTTACCAATGAAGGCTGGTTCATTGGCGGGTAGCTGAAATACCGTCGGGCATTTTCGTAAAACGGTCAGTGGACGCCGATCTCTGCCGCGACGCGCAGCATCGGCATAGAGCGACGACCGGGCTGATCCAGACCCGGCCGGGGCCGCCCCGGGTATTGCAGATCGCTCTCAGGCCGCCATCGAAGCGCAGGTAAACAGCAGATAAACCTCCTGTCCGTCCAGGCGAAGTCTAAGCTGCTGCCGGTTCCGTGGACACTGGGCCAAGATTGCATAGCTCGGTCCTCGATCGCCACGGGGCTCAGGTAGCCTAGCTTTGAGTGGCGCCGCCTTTGATTTTAGAAGCGCTCGATGTAGTCGAACATGTCGGCTCGGGCAGCATTGCGACTGCGGTAGATCTTGCGGGCCGTCCGTTCGGTCTTGTGCGAAGAGAAGAAGCTCTCCATCGCCGAGTTGTCCCAAACGTTGCCGGCCCGCCTCATCAAGCAAGTGATGCCGTGTTCGAAGAGCAGGCGCTGGAACTGCTCGCTGGTGTATTGGGCGGTCTCAACCGGTCGTCGCAACACCCCGGTTAAAGGAGGTTGCGATGACGACAGGCAGACG
Organism: Palleronia sp.; assembly: GCF_042089775.1. Taxonomy (NCBI): domain Bacteria; kingdom Pseudomonadati; phylum Pseudomonadota; class Alphaproteobacteria; order Rhodobacterales; family Roseobacteraceae; genus Palleronia; species Palleronia sp. Next base: position 54,981 of record NZ_JBELKF010000014.1, on the reverse strand, counting down.
AAGACCCGAGCGATCGACGAGGCGCAAGTTGCACTCTCCTGGTCGGCCCGGAGTGGCCAGGCGATCGGAGCGACACCTCTTCTGGGAGTTTGATTCCCTCAGACCTTTCCAGCGATGATGCTGCCAGCCAGGCCAATGGCGCGTCGCTAGGGCGGGCCGCTTCGAGGATATCGAGAGAGGTCTGAAGCAACGCCGCCACCCGCTCGGGCGGGTTCAGGACGAAATTCACGACCGCATCCGCGCTCAAGCCGGATCGAACCGGCGCAGCTTGAAAGCCGAAGTGCGCCCGGCTGATCCAGTCGACTATCGCATCCGCGCGCTGTGGTCGATACCTGCGCAACGACCTGCCAGTAGAACGCGAAGGCGTTAGCAAGCTATTCGAATGAGAGCCGGTCGTTTCACGGCAGCATCACGCCAAGCATCGTCGAGGACGGGGAGCACCCGTCGCTGCCGATCAGTCGTACGACGGCCATTACAGGAATGGACAACCGAGCCCGGCGGAGGCGAGGGTCTGGTACCGTGCAGCATCTCGTTCGAAAGGCCGAGAGCGGTGTGCGGAGCGACCTGAGCAAGCTAATCGACGTCACCGTCAGGGTTCCAAACCGCGAGCAGCTGGGCAACGCTCCCGACGTTATGGCGCTGGAGCAGCGGGAACAATTCGGGAAAAGATTCCTGAGCGCCCCCGGCTTGCGCTGAAGGACCGCCAGGTAATGACGCCAATCGTAAATCTTGCGTGGCGGGAGTTGGTGGCTGCGCTGGATCACCCGCACATGCTTACACAGGATTTTTCTTTCGGCTGCGACCACCAGCCTGTCGGGATAGACGCGGAGACTGACAGGGCGGTTCGCAAATGACGCCGGGACGCTGTAGCCTTGCGTCGGGAAAACGATCCCTGGATCGTTTCCTGATCCTCCTCATGCTCGAAGCTGATCAGGCACGTGGGCGAGACCCGCTTGCTCAGTTCGACAAAGCCATCGAAGGCGGGCGGCAACGGCATCAGCGCAGCTTGTTCTGTGGTCCGGCGGCCCCGGCACCGGCAAAACCCATGTCGCGGTCGTGCTGAAAGCACGCCTCCGGCGTGATCCTTGGCGCGCAGGCCGTCGAACATCACCGCCGCAAGGTCCGCTTCTTTTCGACTATCGAGATGGTCAACACTCTCGAACAGGAGAAGGCCAAAGGGGAAGGCTGGGCAGCTTGCCGAAAGCCTCACAAAGCTCGATCTCGTGATCCTGGACGAGCTGGGCTACCTGCCGTTCTCTGCCTCGGGCGCGCTGCTCTTCCACCTGGCTCGAGCAGGCTCTACGAACGCACCAGCGTCGTCATCACCACCAACCTGAGCTTCAGCGAATGGGCCACCATCTTCGGCGACGCCAGGATGACCACCGCTCTGCTCGACCGCCTGACACATCGCTGCCACATCCTCGAGACCGGAAACGACAGCTTTCGCTTCAAGGCCAGTTCGACCGCGGCTGCGCGGAAAACGAAGGAGGATACTCATGCCTTGACCGAAGCCTGACCCCCGAAAGACAACCTGAAGGTGGCTCAGTTCTCGATGGAAAACCCAGTTCACTTCTGGGTGGAAATCAACAATGGGAGTGGAAGACGCCGCTTCCCGCCTATCGAAGATCTTTGCGAGCCAGACTGCACCTGCCATTCTTGGCTCGGTGAAGCCAGCCCCAGGGGGAAGGTTGGCTACTCTTTGGCCAATCCAAGGATTTCCTACAAAAGAAATCGCTAGGGGCCCCGGCTCACGCCGACGCCCCTTACATCATGTCCGGCGAAATTCAGTGGAGCTTGCGACCCACGGTATCGATCGACTGGTCGATCAGCGTGGCCGACCGCGCGGTGTCCATCTGCTCGCTCAGCACCTTGCGCGCGGCGGCAACGGCAACCTCGACGGCCTCGTTGCGGACGCTGCGCTTGGCGTCGTCCTCGGCCTGCGCGATCTGATCCTTCGCGGCGGCCAGACGACGCTCGACCGAGCGGTCGAGATCGCGCTTTGCCTGCTCGCCCTGGGCCCGCGCCTCTTCCCGCGCAGAGGCGACGATGCGGTCGGCCTGGTCCTGAACCTCTTTCTGCTTGCGCTCGTAGGAGGCCAGCAGCGTCTGCGCCTCTTCACGCAGCTCGCGCGCCTCGGCAAGGTCGGACCGGATCCCCTCGGCACGGTTGTCGAGCATCTTCACCAGCGTCGACGGCACGCGGTAGTAAAGCAGAATGCCGACGAAGACGAGGAAGCCCAGCCAGACAACGAAGTTCGTGTTGTTGAGCGAGAAGAACGGGCCGGTCGCGGCAAGGGCGGGGGCCGGTACGGCAAGCGCTGCGGCGGTCAGGATACGGCGCATCAGGCGGTGCCTCCCATCTTTTCGGTCACGGCGCGGCCGACCTGCTGGCTGTCCGCCTCTCCGCCAAGGGCGGCAACGAGGGCTTCGGCCGTTTCGCGGGCAATCTGCTCGACGTTGGCCGTGGCACTCTGCCGGATCTCGGCGATGCGCGTCTCGCTCTCGGCCTGCTGCTCGGCGATCTGGGCGTCGGCGCGTTGCATCGCCCGGTCCAGCTCGGCCTGCAATTCGGCACGGTTCTCTTCCGAGATGCGATGCGCCTCGGCGCGCGCAGTCGCGAGCGACTTCTCGTAGGCTTTCTCGGCCTCGGACGCCTTGAGCTTCAGCTCTTCGGCGGCGGCGATGTCGTTCGTGATCGTCCCTTGCCGCTCGGCCAGGACGGCCCCGATCCGCGGCAGTGCGATGCGGGACAGAATGAAATAGATCGCGACAAGCGCGACGATGAGCCAGAAGATCTGGTTCGGATAGGACGAGGGATCGAGCTGCGGCATACCGGAGGCAACGGCGTCGCCTTCGCCCAGCACGGACTCTCTCGGATCGGTAGCCATCGGCGTCTCCCTGGAAACAGTCGTCCGGAGGCCCGTCTGTGCAGGCCCCCGGTATCGGAGAGGTCAGACGTCGATCAGACGGCGAACATCAGCAGCAGAGCGACGAGGAACGAGAAGATCCCGAGCGCTTCCGCGAACGCGATGCCGATGAACAGCGTGGCGGTCTGCGACGCGGCAGCCGACGGATTGCGCAGGGCGCCGTTCAGGAAGTTAGCGGCCACGTTGCCGACGCCGAGCGCCGCAATGCCGGAACCCAGGCCCGCGAGGCCCGCACCGATGAACTGACCGAGGGTCGAAATATCGCCTTCCATTGAACTCTCTCCTTGGATTGGAAGTGGCGTGAGACACGCGGGATCAGCCCCGCGCGCCGCATCTCAGTGATGGGGGTGAAGCGCGTCCTTGAGGTAGACGCAGGTGAGGATGGTGAACACGTAGGCCTGGATGAACGCCACCAGCACTTCGAGCGCAAAGATCGCGGTGATCGCCAGGATCGGAACGACCGCGAAGATGCCAAGCGCGCCGGCAAAGCCCGCGAACACCTTGAGCACCGCGTGGCCGGCCATGATGTTGCCGGCAAGACGGATGGAGTGGCTGACCGGGCGCACGAAGTAGGACACGAGTTCGATGATCGCGAGGATCGGGCGCAGCGCCAGCGGCGCCGACGACACCCAGAACAGGCGCAGGAAGCTCGCGCCGTTCAGGACGAAGCCCAGGATCGTCACGCCGAGGAACACGATCAGCGCCAGCACCGCCGTCACGGCGATGTGGGCGGTCGGCGAGAAGCTCATCGGGATCAGCGCGAGGAAGTTCGCGAGCACGATGAACATGAACAGCGTCATCACATAGGGGAAGTACTTGACCGCATCGCGGCCCGTCACGTCCTCGACCATCTTGTAGATGAAACCGTAGGCAAGTTCGGCCACCGACTGGACACGGCCCGGGATCACCGCGCGGCCACGTGTGCCCAGGACCAGCAGCAGCGCCGTGCAGAGCACCGCGAGCAGCATCCACAGGGCGGCGTTGGTCAGGGTGAACATGCCGACCGCACCGTCCGAGAACAGCGGCTGGACGATGAACTGCTCCATCGGGTGGATGTTGAAGCCCGAGCCGCCCGCCGCGGCGGCATCCACCTCGTGCAGAACGACAACATCGCCCCCGAGGTTCGCGCCGTTTTCAACTATCGTCGCCGCTTCGTGCTGCGCCATCGTCGTCCCTCGTCTCATCGGGCGACGTCTCGCCCAGCTTCACATCTTTCGCGGTTCTTAGCATCACGTTGATGCCGGCCGCGAAGCCCACGAATACGAACAGCACCAGGAAGATCGGCATTGTGCCGAACAGGCTGTCCAGCCCGTACCCGATGCCGAAACCCATGACCAGGCCGGTCACAAGCTCGATGACCATCCGGTATGCCACTTCGGCCCCCGAATAGCCCTGCCCCGTCGTGCTGGGGGGAGGCGCGTCGCGGCGCCTGCGCTCGGCCAACCGCTTTTCGAGCGCCGTCATCCGGGCGCGCGTCTCCTCGTCCACCATTCGGGGGAACCCCTCGACAGTTGCGGCGGACCCTATGGCGGGGGGATCATCCCGTCAAGATAGGTAAAAGCGTTGCGAAACAGAGGCATACCAGCCGGGGAGCCGTCGCTTCATATTCAACGATCCGGTTGAATATGAAGCGAAACCGCTTGTCAGCGCGCCGCAGCCCGGCGATGACGGGTGCATGCCCGACCCGCTCGACCTTGCCTTCGCCGCGCTGGCCGATCCCACGCGGCGCCGCATCCTCGCGATTCTGCTCGAGGACGACATGGCCGTGACCGACGTGGCCGCACCCTTCCCGGTGTCGCTGGCCGCGATCTCCAAGCACCTCGCGATCCTCACCCGCGCGGGCCTCGTCAGTCAGGAACGGCGTGGGCGCGTCGTGTGGTGCAAGCTTGAACCGGATGCGCTGCGCGCCGCCTCGGTCTGGATGCAGGGCTTCGGCCAGTTCGATGCGGTCGAGCTCGACCAGTTCGAACGCTTTCTCGCCGCAGAACGCCTGCTGCCGCCCGAGAAGGACGAGGCGCCCTAGCGCGTCACGCCTTCCCAGGTCACGGCCGCCGCCTTCAGGTGGCGCAGGAAGCTCTGGACCTTGGCGCTGCGATGCAGGTCCACATGCGTCACGAGCCAGAGCGGCACGCACCACTCGTCCCGCGGCGGCATCACCTGGACCAGCCCGTGCGCATTCGATGACGTTGCGAAACCCAGTCCCGCCCCCGCCCGGACTGCGTCCAGCATCACCCGCGCGTCGGGCGTGCGCAGGACGATCCGCGCCTCGGGGACCGCGTCGGCCAGCCAGCGGAAGAATGCCGCGCGCGAGGCGAGATCCTCGGGGCCGACGAAGTCGTGGTTCGCCAGGTCCGCGTCGCTCTCGGGCCGGCCGCGCGCTTGCAGGTAGCTCTCGTGCGCATAAAGCGCGAAATCGAGCCGTCCCAGCGACTGCACCACGTTGTCGGGATCGTCCGGCGCGTTGCCGGCCCGGATCGCCACATGCGCCTCGCCGTATTCCAGCCGAAACACCCGCTCGCCGTGCAGCGCATGGACCGTCACGTCCGGATGCGCCTGCTGGAACCCGACCAGAACCGGGGTGAGCAGGGCGGACAGCGTCTCGAGCGACGTGATCACCAGGTCCCCGCCGACCCCCTCGCCCTTGCCCTTCAGCCGCCCGGCGAGCTGCGCGAACTGGTCATCCGTGGCCTGCGCCACGCGCAGCAGGTCGTGCCCGGCCTCGGTGGGGGTGTAGCCGCGGGCATGACGCTGGAACAACTTGACGCCCAACTGCCCCTCGAGCGCGTCAATATGACGAATGACCGTGGCGTGGTGCACCCCCAGGGCCTGCGCCGCGCCGCTGACCGTGCCCACACGCGCCACCTGATAGGCGGTGCGCACTTCGTCCCATGTGGAAATTGCCATCGCTTCGTCTGTGCTTTTGTGAACAGATGCCGGCTAAATACGATCCTTCTCTATGAATGTCCAGCAGCATAGGTCCTTCGTCATCAGCGAACACGAAAGGACATTCGCCATGAAACGCACCATTGCCGCGACCACGATCGCCCTCGCCGCCCTGACCGCGCCGGTCTTTGCGCAGACCGCACAGCAGGACGTCCAGTCGCCTGCTCCGCAGCAGGTAAGCCGCGACGTCAACGGCTTCCGCATCGCCGACGATGCGCAGGACGCCCACAGCCCCCGCGTCCAGCAGATCTTCGACGAACTGCGTGCCGAAAAGGGCACTGGCACCACCAACTGACGGGCCAGACGGAACTCATTGCGGAGCGACCGGTTTTCCCGCCAATCACTGACAGGAGCCGTGCCATGAATTCGACCGCCCGCAATGTTGCCCTCGCCACAGCGGCCACCGTTCTTCCGGCCGCTGCGGCAGCTCTGACCTATCCCGACCGGACGCGCCGGCTGGGGCACGTCATCGGCGACCGCATGACCGGTCTGCTCGAAGACACGCCCACGCATGGCCGGCGCGTCCAGCACGCGCTCACCGATCGCGCGCAAGAGATCTACGGCGCCGGCGCCGCCGAGTTCGAGGATCGCACCCGTCGCATCATGCACACGCTCGAAGAGCTGACGCACCGCCTCGATCGCAGGGTCCGCGGCGAGCCCGAAATCGAGCATCACACCCCAGTGGCCCTGATCTGCGGCGGGATTGCCGCGGCGCTGATCATCCCCACGGTCCTGACGGCAGTCTTCGCCCCGCAAAAGCTGCGGGACGCCCGCGATGCCGTGACCGGCTACTTCTCGGACGAGGAAGAGATCGGCAAGGAGCTGACCCGCATGTCCGAACGGCTCGAGTCGCTCTCGGCCGATATCGCGAGGCAGCGCGACAGCAACTTTGACGACGTGGTGAGCCAAGCCAAGAAGGATGGCTGACCACCGGGTGCGCCCGGTGCTGCGCGCCGGACTTGCCCTCGCCTTCCTCTACCTCGGCCTGACCAGGCTCTTCGGCCTTCCTGCAGGCCCCGATGCCGACCTCGGCTTCGGGGCCTGGCCGCGTTACCTGACAGGCACGATCGAGACGCTTGGCGCGCTTGCCCTCTGGACCCCTGCCGCACCGCTGGCCGCGCTGGCGCTGATGGTGACACTGGTGATTGACTTCGCGGCGCGGGTGCTTTTCGTCGGCCCGCCGGTCCTGCACCTTCTCGCGCTCTTCCTTGCGACCACGGCTCTGCTGGTGCTCGACCTGCGCCGCGGTTGACAGGGGCGCGCCCTTCCCATATCTCCACCGGCGATTCCGGAAGTGTATTGCTTCCGGTCCCGGCACGCCGCCGGGATCGCCCCCCGCCAGCGAGTTTCGCCCGCGGGGGCGTTCGTCGTATGCAACAACGGGGGCACCCGCGCCATGTTCGAGAACCTGTCCGAGCGCCTCTCCGGCGTCTTCGACCGCCTCACCAAGCAGGGCGCCCTGTCCGCAGAAGACGTCAAGACCGCCCTCCGCGAGGTCCGCGTCGCCCTTCTCGAGGCCGACGTCTCCCTTCCCGTGGCGCGCGACTTCGTCAAGCGGGTGCAGGACAAAGCCACCGGCCAGGCGGTCACGAAGTCGATCACTCCCGGCCAGCAGGTCGTCAAGATCGTCCATGACGAGCTGGTCCACACCCTCGCCGGCGACACCGAAGACCCCGGCAAGCTGCGCATCGACAGCCCCCCTGCCCCGATCCTGATGGTCGGCCTTCAGGGCTCGGGCAAGACGACAACCACTGCCAAGCTCGCCAAGCGCCTCAAGGATCGCGACGGCAAGCGGGTGCTGATGGCGTCGCTCGACACCAACCGCCCCGCCGCAATGGAGCAGTTGCAGATCCTCGGCGTCCAGATCGGCGTCGACACCCTGCCCATCGTCAAGGGCGAGACGCCCGTCCAGATCGCCCGCCGCGCCAAGACGCAGGCGTCCCTGGGCGGCTACGACGTCTACATGCTCGACACCGCCGGGCGCCTCCATATCGACCAGGAGCTGATCCAGCAGGCCGCCGAGGTGCGCGACGTCGCCAACCCGCGTGAGACCCTCCTTGTCGTGGACGGCCTGACTGGACAGGACGCCGTGAATGTCGCGACCGAGTTCGACGACAAGATCGGCGTCTCGGGCGTCGTGCTGACCCGGATGGACGGCGACGGCCGCGGCGGTGCTGCGCTGTCGATGCGCGCCGTCACCGGCAAGCCGATCCGCTTCGTGGGCTTGGGCGAAAAGATGGACGCCCTCGAAACCTTCGAGCCCGAGCGTATCGCCGGCCGCATCCTCGGCATGGGCGACATCGTGGCGCTGGTGGAAAAGGCGCAGCAGACGCTCGAGGCCGAACAGGCCGAGCGCATGATGCGGCGCTTCCAGAAGGGTCAGTTCAACATGAACGACCTGCGCCAGCAGCTTGAGCAGATGATCAAGATGGGCGGCATGGAAGGGCTGATGGGCATGATGCCCGGCATGGGCAAGATGCAGAAGCAGGTCGCCGAGGCCGGCATGGACGACAAGGTCCTGACCCGCCAGATCGCCCTGATCCAGTCCATGACCAAGAAGGAACGGGCCAACCCGCAGATCCTCCAGGCTTCCCGCAAGAAGCGGATCGCCCAGGGTGCGGGCATGGAAGTGTCGGACCTGAACAAGCTTCTCAAGATGCACCGGCAGATGGCGGACATGATGAAGAAGATGGGCAAGGGCGGCATGATGAAGAAGATGATGTCGCAAATGATGGGCAAGGGCGCCCCGTCCGAGGCCGACATGGCCGCGGCGCAGGCCCAGATGCAGAAGGGCATGGGTGGAATGGGCGGCATGGGCGGCCAAAACCCGTTCGGCGGCGCCGGTGGCCTGCCCTCCGGCCTTTCGGGCTTCGGAAAGAAGAAGTGAGCACGCCCCGTCCCTTCCCGCGCATCGGCCGTCCCGGCGCTGCGCCCACCGTCTCGACCGAGCGTCTGACGCTGCGGCCCATGACGCTGGACGACTGGCCGGCCTATCGCGACACGATGGGCAGCGACCGCAGCGTGCATATGGGCGGCCCCTTTGCGCTGAACGCGGCCTGGGCTATGTTCACCTCGGACATCGCCGGCTGGCACCTGACCGGCGCCGGCGCGCTGGCCATCGACGCCGGCCGCACCACGGTCGGCCAAGCTGTCCTGAACGACATCCCGGCCTTCCCCGACCTCGAACTGGGCTGGATGCTCTACGACGGCCACGAGGGGCAGGGCTACGCCACCGAAGCCGCCGCCGCCCTGCTGGACTGGGCGCGGGTCGAGCTGACGCCGCCGAGCCTCGTGTCCTACGTCGCGCCCGGCAATCAGCGCTCGGCCGAGGTGGCGCGCCGCATCGGCGGCATCGAGGACGCGGCCGCCCCGCGCCCCGAGCCCGAGACCCTCGTCTTCCGACATTTGGGAGAGGCCGCATGAGCGAGCCGACCCTCGACGAACTCCGCGACCGGATCGACCGCCTCGACGCGATCCTGATCCACACCCTCGCGGAACGCTTTCGCCAGACCGCCAAGGTCGGCGACCTCAAGGCCCGAGGCGGGATGCCCGCCCTCGACCCCGACCGCGAGGCGCGCCAGCGCGCCCGCATCGATGCGCTCGCGTCCGAAACGGGGCTCGACCCCGAGATCGCGCGCCAGATACACGGCCTGATCGTTGATCGGGTCAAGGAAAACCACCGGAAAATCTCAGGAGAACAATGACATGGCTATGAAAATCCGGCTCGCCCGTGGCGGCTCCAAGAAGCGCCCCCACTACTCGATCGTGGCCGCCGACAGCCGCTATGCCCGTGACGGTCGCTTTGCCGAAAAGCTGGGCACCTACAACCCGCTCCTCGCCAAGGACGACGAGCGCCGCGTCATCATGGACATGGAGCGCGTGCAGTACTGGCTGTCCCACGGCGCCCAGCCGACCGACCGCGTCTCGCGCTTCCTCGAAGCCGCCGGCGTGATCGAGAAGAAAGAGCGCGCCAACCTCGAGAAGGCGAAGCCCGGCAAGAAGGCGCAGGAGCGTGCGCAGCAAAAGGCCGACAAGGCCGCTGCCGCCGCCGAAGCCCCTGCCGAAGAAACCGCGGAGTAATCCGCGCCTTGGCCACCTATCGGCCACACGCGACCGGCCAGATCCGGGCGGACATCCGCCCGGGCCTGCCCGGTGCGCCAGCACCTGGAGACGAGGCATGAGCCGCACCTGCGTCGGCGCGATCACCGGCTCCTACGGCATCCGCGGAGAGGTCCGGCTCAAGAGCTTCTGCGGCCAGCCCGAGGCCATCGCCGCCTACTCCCCCGTCGAGACCGAGGACGGGCGCAAGTTCGACATCCGCCTCGGCGCGACCCTCAAGGCCGGCTTTGCCGCCCGCCTCAGCGGCATCACCACGCCCGAAGAGGCCGATGCGCTCAAGGGCGTGCGGCTCTACGTGCCCCGGGATCGCCTGCCCGAGACGGACGAGGACGAATTCTACCACATGGACCTCGTGGGGATGGAGGTCGTCGATACTGGCGGTGCGTCGCTCGGCCGGGTGCAGGGCGTGTTCGAACAGGGCGGCAACGACCTGCTCGAAATCGTCTCTCCCGGACGGTCCGACACGCTGCTGGTCCCCTTCACGAGGGCCATCGTGCCGACGGTGGACCTTGCCGCGAAGCGAATCGTGGTGGACCCGCCCGAAGGTCTGCTCGAAGACTGAGGAACCGCACGTGCCGGGCGGCGGTTGGCGTGGTGAACGGCGGTGTGACCGCTCCTAACCAAGCAAGGCTTTCGTCTATGCTCGAACTTATCCTCATCCTTCTGGCGGTGGCTGCCATCGCCGCACTTTTCGGCTTCGGCCGCGTTTCGGGTATCGCTCTGACCGGGGCAAAGGTCCTGATCTTCATCGCGTTGATCGCGTTCCTCCTGATCCTGTTCGGAATCATCGCGATCGCCTGAGGTCGGGGGGCGCTGCCCCCCGCCTTCCCGATCTTGACAAAACACCGCCCCGGGGCCACCCGAGCGGCCATGTCCGACACCCCTTCGCGGTCCCACGGCCGCCTCAGCATCTCAGCGTCCAACGCGCCGCGCGACCTCATGGACGGCCCCCCGCCCCTGCGCGGCGCGTGGGAAGCACGCGTCATCACCCTCTTCCCCGAGGCGTTTCCGGGCACGCTCGGCCTCAGCCTGACCGGTCGGGCGTTGCAGGAAGGGTTGTGGCGGCTGACGCCGATTGACCTGCGCCCCTTTGGCGAGGGCAAGCACCGCAACGTCGACGACACGCCCACCGGTGGCGGCGCCGGCATGGTCCTGCGCCCCGACGTGGTGGACCGCGCCCTGCGGATGGCCGCCAGCGGCACCCCCGCCGACCGCGCCGCTTGGCCGGTGATCTACCTGTCGCCGCGGGGCAAGCCGTTCGACCAGCGCACCGCCGAGCGCCTCAGCCGTGCCCAGGGAATGACCCTGCTCTGCGGGCGGTTCGAAGGGGTCGACCAGCGCGTGCTCGATTCGCATGAGATCGAAGAGGTCAGTCTTGGCGACTTCGTGATGACCGGCGGAGAGATCGCCGCGCAGGCCTTGATCGACGCGGCCGTGCGCCTTATACCGCGCGTGCTCGGGAATCAAGCCAGCACGGAGGAGGAGTCTTTCTCCGACAACCTGCTTGAGCACCCCCAGTACACGAAACCCAGCCTCTGGTCCGGCTTTGAGACACCCGAAGTTCTTCTTTCGGGCCATCACGGCAAGATCGCGGAATGGCGGCGGGTCCAGGCCGAAAGGCTGACGAAGGAACGGCGACCTGATCTCTGGCGGGCTTACTGTGCGGCGCATGGTAGGGACCCGGGCGAAGACCAAGAGCTCTGAGGCGCAAAGACACCTCCGGGGGCAAACCCTGGGCAGAGATAGGAGTGACAGGCATGGACCTGATTGCACAACTCGAAGCCGAGCAGATTCAAGAGCTCGGCAAGGAGATCCCGGACTTCAAGGCCGGCGACACGATCCGCGTGGGCTACAAGGTGACCGAGGGCACCCGCACCCGCGTTCAGAACTACGAAGGCGTCTGCATCAGCCGCAAGAACGGCCAGGGCATCGCCGGCTCGTTCACCGTGCGCAAGATCAGCTTCGGCGAGGGCGTGGAGCGCGTGTTCCCCCTCTACTCGACCAACATCGACTCGATCACGGTCGTCCGTCGCGGCAAGGTGCGCCGCTCGAAGCTGTATTACCTGCGGTCGCGCCGCGGCAAGTCGGCCCGTATCGCCGAGCAGACGAACTACCGCGCCCCCAAGGCGGGCTCGGGCGCCACTTCCTCGCAGACCGACAAGTAAGGACGCCGACGATGAAAAAGGACATTCACCCCGACTACCACGTGGTCGACATCAAGCTGGTCAGCGGCGACGTCGTCCAGATGCGCACCACCTGGGGCAAGGAAGGCGACCAGATGGCGCTCGACATCGACCCGTCGGTGCACCCCGCCTGGACCGGCGGCTCGACCCGCCTGATGGACACCGGCGGCCGCGTGTCGAAGTTCAAGAACAAGTACGCCGGCCTCGGCTTCTGATCGACGCCACGCTCTGGATATCGCCCGCGCCGCCATCGTGGCGCGGGCACGGCCGCGGGTCCGAAAACTCCGTGCGCCGGCTGACGGCGACACAACCTTCCCAAGAACCGAAGACACTCTCCCTCGACGTGGGACCCTGTGCGGCTCGATAGCGGCACAATTCTCTCACGCGAATCCTACAGAGGTCTCACGGTTCTCCCACGCGCTTCGCACCTCTTCCGCGGCCATCCGTGTGCGATGAATCGCGATTTGACCACACCTCTGCAGAGGCGCCCCCGAGCGCTTCCATTGGCGGTATTTCGCCCATATAGAGGGGCCGAAGGTAACGAATAGCGAGCGGCATGGCGCATATTATCGTCGTCGGCAACGAAAAGGGCGGGTCGGGGAAGTCCACGACCTCGATGCATGTGGCGACGGCGCTCGCCCGGATGGGGCACAAGGTGGGGGCGCTTGACCTCGACTTGCGCCAGCAGAGCTTCGGCCGTTACATCGAGAATCGCATGGCCTTCATGGAGTCCTCCGGCCTCGACCTTCCGACCCCAGAATGGCGCCTCCTGCCCGACCCCGACCCCGAAGCCGTCGCCCCCGGCGAGAACGTCCAGGATCACCGCCTGTCGAGCGCGGTGGCCGGGCTGGAAAGCACTGTCGACTTCATCCTGATCGACTGTCCCGGTTCGCACACGCGCCTCAGCCAGGTCGCCCACAGCCTTGCGGACACGCTCGTGACGCCTCTGAACGACAGCTTCGTGGACTTCGACCTTCTCGCGCGCGTGGACGGCCACACGAACAAGATCCTCGGGCCGTCGGTCTATTCCGAGATGGTCTGGAACGCGCGCCAGCTGCGCGCACGTGCGGGCCTGCCGCCGATCGACTGGATCGTGGTGCGCAACCGCCTTGGCTCGCAGCAGATGCGCAACAAGAAGCGGATGGGCGAAGCGGTCGATAATCTGGCCAAGCGCATCGGCTTCCGCGTTTGCCCCGGCTTTTCCGAGCGTGTCATCTTCCGTGAGCTCTTTCCGCGCGGACTGACTCTGCTCGACCTCAAGGATCTGGGTGTCGGCGGGCTGAACCTGTCGAACGTCGCAGCGAGGCAAGAGCTGCGCGATCTGCTGCGCACGCTGAATCTGCCCGGCGTGGACGTGGATTTCTAAGACCTAGCTCAGCCGCCACAGGTCGGGGTCCACCGCCCCTCCGATCGCCAGCCAGTCCGCCCGTAGCCGCGCTATCCGCGTGTCGTCCCAAGTACGGGCGACGATGTCGAATCCCTGCTCCGAGACCGCAGTGGCGAAGACATCCAGCCGAATGTTCGACGAGGTTTCCACGTCCCACAGGCTCGCCGAAAGGTGCACGTTGGGCACCGTCGCGAACGGAATGTCGAAAACCACCCGCTTCCGCTCTTCGCGCGGACCGTTTCCCGTCCACATGGGGCCGCCGGTATCGTAGTGGGAAAAGATCATCTCGGTTCCCTGTTCGACCGAGATATGCGTGAGCACCGTCATCGCACGGGATCAGGGGCCGGATGTCCGGCCCCCGTCATGTCACAGGTTGGGCTGCTTCGGCGACAGGCCGATGTGGCTCCCCATCGCCATCATGTCCGAAAGCAGCTTCGCTGCATCGTCGGTCGGGCCGGGCTGGTTGTGCGACGCTTCGATCGACTGACGCTGCTTCTCGGCCGCCTCGTCGATCATGCGGTCCAGAATCTCCTGGCTCATCTCGTCGCGGTGATAGCTTTCTTCCGCCAGCACCGACACGCCTTCCGGCGTGATCTGCGCGAAACCGCCGGTGACCACATATTCATCCGTGCCCTGCTCGCCCTCGACATGCAGCACACCAGGCCGCAGCGTCGTGATGAGCGGCACGTGGTTCGCCATTGCGGTGAGGTCGCCTTCAACGCCCGGGATCTTGACCGCGCTCGCCCGGTACGAGGCGACGCGGCGCTCGGGGCTGACGAGGTCGAACTGCATCATGTCGGCCATTCAGGTTCTCCTTCGGGACGGGTGCGCAGGTCGGCCCGCGCACCCTCTTGGATCAGGCGTTCTCGCTCATGCGCTCGGCCTTGGCCTTCACGTCTTCGATGCCGCCGACCATGTAGAACGCACCTTCGGGAAGGTGGTCGTACTCACCCGCGACAACAGCTTTGAAGGACGAGATCGTGTCCTCGATCGGAACCTGCACGCCGTCCGAACCGGTGAAGACCTTGGCCACGTCGAAGGGCTGCGACAGGAAACGCTGGATCTTCCGGGCCCGCGACACGGTCGCCTTGTCGTCTTCCGACAGTTCGTCCATGCCGAGGATCGCGATGATGTCCTGCAGCTCCTTGTAGCGCTGCAGGATGCCCTGCACGTCACGCGCAACCTGGTAGTGCTCTTCACCCAGGATGGACGGGTCCATCAGGCGCGAGGTCGAGTCGAGCGGGTCCACGGCCGGGTAGATGCCCTGCTCGGAGATCGAACGCGACAGAACCGTTGTGGCGTCGAGGTGGGCGAAGGTCGTGGCCGGCGCCGGGTCGGTGAGGTCGTCCGCGGGAACGTACACGGCTTGGATCGAGGTGATCGAGCCCGACTTGGTCGAGGTGATCCGCTCCTGCATCTGGCCCATGTCTGTGGCTAGCGTCGGCTGGTAGCCCACGGCCGAGGGGATGCGGCCCAGAAGCGCCGACACCTCGGAACCCGCCTGCGTAAAGCGGAAAATGTTGTCGACGAAGAACAGCACGTCCGAACCCGACTGATCGCGGAAGTGCTCGGCCAGCGTCAGGCCCGACAGGGCGACGCGCATCCGGGCTCCCGGAGGCTCGTTCATCTGGCCGTAGACCAGTGCCACCTGGGACTCCCGAAGGTTGTCCGGCTTGATGACGTTCGACTCGACCATCTCGTGGTAGAGGTCATTGCCCTCACGGGTCCGCTCACCCACGCCGGCGAACACGGAATAGCCCGAGTGCACCTTCGCGATGTTGTTGATGAGCTCCATGATGAGGACGGTCTTGCCCACGCCGGCACCGCCGAAGAGGCCGATCTTGCCGCCCTTGGAGTACGGGGCGAGCAGGTCAATCACCTTGATGCCGGTCACGAGGATCTCGGACGAGGTCGACTGCTGGGCGAATTCCGGCGCCTTCTGGTGAATCTCGCGGTACTCGGTGGTCTCGATCGGAGCGCCTTCGTCAACGGGCTGACCGATGACGTTCATGATCCGGCCGAGCGTCGCGTCGCCGACCGGCATCTTGATTGCGCCGCCGGTGTCATGGACTTCCTGACCGCGGACAAGGCCCTCGGTCGCGTCCATCGCGATGGTGCGAACGGTGTTCTCGCCGAGGTGCTGGGCGACCTCGAGCACGAGGCGGTTGCCGTGGTTGTCGGTTTCGAGCGCGTTGAGGATCTCGGGCAGGTGGTCGTCGAACTGAACGTCGACGACGGCGCCGATGACCTGGGTCACTCTGCCTTTAGCGTCAGCCATGGTGTTTCTCCGGTTCGTCTTAGAGCGCCTCGGCGCCCGAAATAATTTCGATCAGCTCGTTCGTGATGACGGCCTGGCGGGTCCGGTTGTATTCACGGTTCAGGTTCTCGACCATGTCATCCGCATTCCGCGTCGCGCTGTCCATCGCGGACATCCGCGCACCCTGCTCCGACGCGCCGTTCTCTAGAAGCGCCGCGAAGATCTGCGTCGCCACGCCGCGGGGCAGCAGGTCGGCCAGGATCGCTTCCTCGGACGGTTCGTAGTCGAACAGCGTGCTGCCTCCTGAGGCGTCGCCCTCGGGCTTGTCGAACGAGGCGGGGATGATCTGCTGCTCGGTCGGGACCTGCGTCATCACGTTCTCGAATGCGCCGTAGTAGATGTAGGCGACGTCGAATTCGCCCCTATCGAACCGGTCGAGCACGTTCTTCGCAATGCTCTGCGCGTCACCGTAGCCCACGCGCTTCACATCCGTCATGTCCACGTGGTCGATCAGCATGTCGCCGTAGTTGCGGCGAAGGACCGCGCGTCCCTTCTTGCCGACGGTGATGATCTTGACCGTCTTGCCCTCGGACACGAGCTGGCGGATCCGTGTCTGCGCCCGCTTCACGATGTTCGTGTTGAAGCCGCCGCAGAGCCCCTTCTCGGCCGTCATGACGACGAGAAGATGGGTCTCTTGCTGCCCAGTACCGCGCAGCAGAAGCGGCGCGGTCGGGCTGTCGCCGACGGATGCGGCGAGCTGGCCCATGACTTCATCGAACTGCTGCGCATAGGGGCGCGCATTTTCGGCGGCCTCCTGGGCACGGCGGAGCTTGGCCGCCGCGACCATCTGCATGGCCTTCGTGATCTTCCTCGTGTTCTTGACCGAGGAGATCCGGTTCTTGAGGTCCTTCAGGTTGGCCATTCAGCCCTCCTCTTTCGCCGTTCCGGCCGTGTCAGGAAAAGTCCGCGGCGTAGGCGTCGAGGACCTTCTTCAGCCGGTCGGCCGCGTCACCCTTGATCTTGGGATCTTCGTTCGTCAGCCAGTCCAGAACGTCACGATGCTGGTTGCGCAGGAAGGACAGAAGGCCTTCCTCGTAGCGACGGATGTCGCTGACCGCCACGTCATCGAGGTAGCCCTGCGTGCCGGCGAAGATCACGCAGACGATCTCGGCATTGGTCAGCGGCGCGTATTGCGGCTGCTTCATCAGCTCGGTCAGGCGCCGGCCGCGGTTCAGCTGCTTCTGCGTCGCTGCGTCCAGGTCGGAACCGAACTGCGCGAAGGCTGCCATCTCCCGGTACTGCGCGAGCTCCAGCTTCACGGGGCCGGCGACCGACTTCATCGCGTTGGTCTGGGCCGACGAGCCGACGCGCGACACCGACAGACCGGTGTTCACGGCCGGGCGGATGCCCTGGTAGAACAGGTCGGTTTCCAGGAAGATCTGGCCGTCGGTGATCGAGATCACGTTGGTCGGAATGAAGGCCGACACGTCGCCGCCCTGGGTCTCGATGAGCGGCAGAGCCGTCAGCGAGCCGTTGCCGTATTCGTCGCCCATTTTGGCCGACCGCTCGAGCAGGCGCGAATGGAGGTAGAACACGTCGCCCGGATAGGCTTCGCGGCCGGGCGGACGACGGAGCAGCAGCGACATCTGACGGTAAGCCACGGCCTGCTTCGACAGGTCATCGTAGATGATGAGCGCGTGGCGTCCGTTGTCACGGTAGTACTCGGCCATCGCCGTCGCGGTGTAGGGTGCGAGATACTGCATCGGCGCAGGTTCGGAGGCGGTGGCCGATACGACGGTCGTGTATTCGATCGCCCCGGTCTCTTCGAGCTTCTTCACCAGCTGCGCCACGGTCGAACGCTTCTGACCGATCGCGACATAGATGCAGTATAGCTTGTCGCCCTCGTTCGTGGCGGCGTCGTTGTAGCTCTTTTGGTTCAGGATCGCGTCCATCGCCACGGCGGTCTTGCCGGTCTGGCGGTCGCCGATGATCAGCTCGCGCTGGCCGCGGCCGATCGGGATCATCGCGTCGATGGCCTTGAGGCCGGTCGCCATAGGCTCGTGCACGGACTTCCGCGGCATGATGCCGGGCGCCTTCACGTCCGCCACGCGGCGCTCGGCGTAGGCGATCTCGCCCTTTCCGTCGATGGGCTGGCCAAGGCCGTCCACCACGCGGCCGAGCATCGCGTCACCCACACCCACGTCCACGATGGAATTGGTGCGCTTGACGGTGTCGCCTTCCTTGATGTCGCGGTCGGTGCCGAAGATCACGACGCCGACATTGTCGCTTTCCAGGTTCAGGGCCATGCCCTGGATACCGTTCGGGAACTCGACCATCTCGCCGGCCTGAACGCTGTCGAGGCCGTAGACGCGGGCGATCCCGTCGCCGACGGACAGCACGCGACCGACCTCCGCGACCTCGGCTTCTTGCCCGAAGTTCTTGATCTGATCCTTGAGGATCGAGGAAATCTCGGAAGCTTGGATGCCCATTTATCCGACCTCTTTCATGGTGTTCTGGAGGGTGTCGAGCTTCGAGCGGATCGACGTGTCGATCATCTTCGAGCCGACCTTGACGACGAGCCCGCCGATGAGGCGCTCGTCGACGGAAAGACTGATGTTCACGTCCCGGCCAACGGCCTGCTTCAGCGCCGCGGCAAGACGTGTGCGCTGGTCATCGGACAGCTCTTGCGCGGCCGTCACTTCGGCGGTGACCTCGCCCCGCTCGAGCGCGATCATCTGGCGCAGCTGCCGCGCCAGTTCACGCAGCACGAAGAGGCGCCGCTTCTGGGCCATCAGCTGCAGGGTATTCGACGTGATCCGGTGCAGACCCATCTTGTCGGCAAGCGCGACGATCGCCTTGCGCTGATCCTCGCGCGAGTAGATCGGCGAATGGATCAGGTCGCGAAACGCTTCGCTTTCGGCCAGGGCCGAGGCGAGCGTATCGGCGTCGTTCGCAACCTGGTCGATGGAACTTGATTCCTTCGCCAGCTCGAAAATGGCCGTGGCATAGCGCTTGGCAATGCCGGATGAGATCGAAGTCGGTTCGGACACGTCCACCCTTTCGATGTTTCTCGCACACCAAACCCGCGTCCGAAGGGCGCGAGGCTCGATGTGCCGGGTCTTTGGGCCGCTGGCCCGTCGTCGAAAATCGCGCTTGATCTAGCAGAGGGTGCGCGGGGCCGCAACCGCGCAAAGAGGGGCGCCGACGGTCCTCCGTCACCTGTTAGCGCACCATCCGTCATCTTTTTGCAACGCTCGCCCCGGCACCGGTCGCGACGCCCCTTCGAGGATGCGCAGGGGCGTCCGCGCAGCCGCGCCCGCGCCCCCTGCCCGGGCCGGCACGCGCTTGGTCGCCTCGACGATCAGGACGCCGCCGGCGAAGCGCCCGGTGATTGACCGGCCCCACCTTTCCATCAGCCCGGCCGAGCGCAGCCAGAATCGCTTTTCCGAAACCGGCTGATACAGCGCGGCCGCGTGGCCCTGCGGCTTGAAATCATAGCTGCGCAACAGCCCCTCGAGCTGCGACAGGCTGTACGGCCGGCCGTAGCCGAACGGAGTGCGGTCGTTTCGGGCCCACAGCCCGGCGCGGTTCGGCACGATGAACAGCGCCCGCCCGCCGGGCCCCAGGACCCGGTAACACTCCTGCAAGAGCCGCCCGGGCGTGTCCGACGTCTCGAGCCCGTGAAGCAGGATCAGCTTGTCGAGGAACCCGGTCTGCAGGGGCATCAGGGTCTCTTCGCAGAGGACCGAGATGTTGTCCTGCCCCGGCGGCCAGGGCATCACCCCCTGCCCCCCCGGCATCAGCGCGATGGTTCGCCGCGCTTCGACCATCAGCGGCCGCAGCAGCGGAATCGCAAAACCGTAGCCTGCCAGGGAATCGCCGTGCGCGTTCGGCCAGAAGGCGCGGACCTGCTCGCGGATCGCCTTCTGCGCCGCACGACCAAGCTTCGTGCGGTAGTAGAAGTTTCGCAGATCCTGCACATCCAGATGCATTGCCGCGCTGTCCCTCCGGCTTACCGTTCCCCGTCTAGATCATACTATTCGGGGGAGGCATTCCAATGAGCATCGAAATCGTCACCGTAGCGTGTCGTACGGACAACTACGCCTTCCTCATACACGAGAACGGACGCACGGCGCTCGTCGATGCCCCCGAGGCGCAGCCGATCCTCGACGCGCTGGCCGAACGGGGCTGGTCGCTCGACGAGGTCTGGTTCACCCACCACCATGCCGATCACGTCGACGGGCTGCCCCAGCTGAAAGAGGCGTATCCCGGCATCCAGGTTACTGGCGGGCGCGAGGACGCGCACCGCCTGCCCAAGCTCGACCGCACGGTCGGCGACGGCGATGCCTTCCAGTTCCAGGGGCTCGAGGTGCGCGTGATGGACGTCTCGGGCCACACGGTCGGCCACATCGCCTACCATATGCCGGGCGCCAACGCCGCCTTCACGGCCGACAGCCTGATGGCCCTCGGCTGCGGGCGTGTCTTCGAGGGAACGCCTGAGATGATGTGGAGAAGCTTGAGCAAGCTCGCCGCCCTGCCCGGGGACACCGTGATCTGCTCGGGCCACGAATACACCCTGGCCAACGGGCGCTTTGCCCTGACGATCGAACCCGACAACGAGGCGCTGAAGAAAAGGGTCGCCGAAGTCGAGGCGGCCCGTGACCGGGGGCAGTTCACTGTGCCCTCGACCTTGGCCGAGGAAAAGGCGACGAATCCGTTTCTGAGGGCCTCCTTGCAGGAGGTCAAAGAACTCATATCTATGCCCCAGGCGGACGACGCGGCCGCGTTCGCCGAAATCCGAGCCAGGAAGGATGCGTTCTGAACCCGGTCCGCGGGCGGCACATCCTTTCGCCATGCCGCGTCGTTGTTTCGCAACTCACGAATAATGTGACGACGCGCGATCAGAAATTGCTTGAAGCCGCGCCCGCAACAACCAAGCTTTAAGCTTACGGGGCCACGGTAGGGAGAAGACCCGCCGCGTCGCCCCGCCCGAACGATAAGGAGCACCCCAGTGCCGTCATTCTCCACCACGCTCGAGCAAGCCATCCACCAGGCTCTCGCCCTCGCGAACACGCGTCGGCACGAGCTCGCGACGCTGGAGCACCTCCTGCTCGCCCTCACGGACGAGCCGGACGCGGCCAAGGTCATGCGCGCCTGTTCCGTCGATCTCGAGGACCTCAAGCAGACGCTGGTGGACTTCATCGACGACGACCTTTCGACCCTCGTGACCGAGGTCGAGGGCAACGAGGCCGTCCCGACCGCCGCCTTCCAGCGCGTGATCCAGCGCGCGGCAATTCACGTCCAGTCCTCCGGCCGGTCCGAGGTCACTGGCGCCAACGTGCTCGTCGCCATCTTCGCCGAACGCGAGTCGAACGCCGCCTTCTTTCTGCAGGAGCAGGAGATGACCCGCTACGACGCGGTCAACTTCATCGCTCATGGCGTCGCCAAGGACCCGTCGCAGTCCGAAACGCGCTCCGTCTCGGGTGCGCCCGAAGAGGACGCCGAGGAGGACACCCATGTCGAGGACGTGGACAACAAGGACTCCGCGCTTGCCAAGTACTGCGTCGACCTCAACGCCAAGAGCCAGAAGGGCGACATCGATCCCCTGATCGGCCGCGAGCACGAAGTCGAGCGCTGCGTGCAGGTCCTCTGCCGTAGGCGCAAGAACAATCCGCTACTGGTGGGCGATCCCGGGGTCGGCAAGACCGCGATCGCCGAGGGCCTGGCGAAGAAGATCGTCGAGGGGCAGACCCCCGAGGTCCTCTCGAAGACGACGATATACTCGCTCGACATGGGCGCGCTGCTCGCCGGCACCCGCTACCGCGGGGACTTCGAAGAGCGCCTGAAGGCCGTCATGACAGAAATGGAAGAGCACGACGACGCCGTTCTCTTCATCGACGAGATCCACACCGTGATCGGCGCCGGCGCGACGTCCGGCGGCGCGATGGACGCGTCCAACCTGCTGAAGCCCGCGCTTCAGGGCGGCAAGCTGCGCTGCATGGGTTCCACCACCTACAAGGAGTTCCGCCAGCACTTCGAGAAGGACCGCGCCCTGTCTCGCCGGTTCCAGAAGATCGACGTGAACGAGCCGACCGTGGATGACAGCGTGAAGATCCTCGAGGGCCTGAAGCCCTACTTCGAGGACCACCACGACATCCGCTACACCCACGACGCGATCAAGAGCGCCGTGGAACTGTCTGCCCGCTACATCAACGACCGCAAGTTGCCGGACAAGGCAATAGACGTCATCGACGAGGCCGGCGCGGCACAGCACCTCGTGGCGCAGTCCAAGCGTCGCAAGACCATCGGCACGAAGGAGATCGAGGCCGTCGTCGCCAAGATCGCCCGCATTCCGCCCAAGAACGTCTCGAAGGACGATGCGGCGGTGCTGAAGGATCTCGAGGCCACACTCAAGCGCGTCGTGTTCGGTCAGGACAAGGCGATCGAGGCGCTGTCCGCCGCGATCAAGCTGGCCCGCGCCGGCCTGCGCGAGCCCGAGAAGCCCATCGGCAACTACCTCTTCGCCGGCCCCACAGGCGTCGGCAAGACCGAGGTGGCCAAGCAGCTGTCGGACACGCTAGGCGTCGAACTGCTGCGCTTCGACATGTCGGAATACATGGAGAAGCACGCGGTCTCGCGTCTGATCGGTGCGCCTCCGGGCTATGTCGGCTTCGAACAGGGCGGCATGCTGACCGACGGCGTGGACCAGCACCCGCACTGCGTGCTGCTGCTCGACGAGATCGAGAAGGCACACCCGGACGTGTTCAATATCCTCCTGCAGGTGATGGACCACGGCAAACTGACCGACCACAACGGCCGTTCGGTGGACTTCCGGAACGTGATCCTGATCATGACCTCGAATGCCGGCGCCTCGGACATGGCCAAGGAGGCCATCGGGTTCGGCCGCGACAAGCGCGAAGGCGAGGATACCGCCGCGATCGAGCGGACCTTCACGCCCGAGTTCCGCAACCGTCTGGACGCGGTGATCTCGTTCGGCGCGCTGCCGAAGGAGGTGATCATGCGGGTGGTCGAGAAGTTCGTGCTCCAGCTCGAAGCGCAGCTGATGGACCGTAACGTCTCGATCGAGCTGACGCAGGAAGCGGCCGAATGGCTGGCCGACAAGGGCTACGATGACAAGATGGGTGCACGCCCGCTGGGCCGCGTGATCCAGGAATACATCAAAAAGCCCTTGGCCGAAGAGCTGCTGTTCGGCGAGCTGGCGAAGGGCGGCGTGGTGCAGGTCGGCGTCAAGGACGGCGAGATCGACCTGAGGATCAACCCGCCCGAGACGAAGCGACTGTCGTCCAAACGACCTCCGCTTCTGACGGCCGAGTGAAACAGAATAACGCCCCGGTCTTAGGACCGGGGCGTTATTCGTTGGACGAGAAATCTGTTCAAGTCGGCTTCAGCGCTCGGTTAGCTTGAGCTCGATCCGGCGGTTGGCCGCGCGCGCAGCCGGGGTCTTCCGGGGATCCACGGGGCGATACTCGCCGAACCCCGTGGGCGCGAGCCGCCATTCCGGGAAGCCGAGCTCGTCCGCCATGAAGCGCACGACCGACAAGGCGCGAGCCTGGCTGAGTTCCCAGTTGTCGTCGAAATTCGCGTCGTCGGACAACGGCACGTCATCGGTGTGCCCGTCGACCCGGATGACCCAGTCGATGTTGTCAGGGATCTCGTCGGCAACCTCATTGAGCAGGTTCGCCACTCGCCGGACCTGCTCGCGGCCCGCACTCGACAGATCCGCCGAACCGGACGGGAACAGCACCTCGGAGGAGAAGACGAAGCGGTCGCCGACGATCTGCACCCCCTCCCGATCGCCAAGAACCTCGCGCAGCCGTCCGAAGAACTCGGACTGGTAGTTCTCCAGCCGCTCGCGTTCGGCAGCCTCAAGCTCGGCGCGCCGCCGTTGCTCCATCGCCTCGCGGGCAAGGGCGGCATTCAGTTCGGCGCCAAGGGACTCGATCTGCGCCGCGCTTTCGGCATCGGCTTCCTCGGCGGCATTCAGAAGGGCCTGTAAGGTGCCGAGTTGATCACGCAGCTCGGCCACCTGGGCGTTGAGCGCCGCAACCTCACGCTGCCGCTCGTCGCTGACCTGCTGTTCTTCGGCCAGACGCTCCCGCGCCGTGGCCAGAAGCGCATCCTGCCGTTCCGCCTCGCTCAACTGCTCCTGGGCGCGGTTCTCGGCCTCGAGTTTCAGCGCCAGGGCGTCTTCGAGCTGCGCCCGCAGATCCACCTGCGTCTCTCGCGCCGCGTCCAAGGCCTGCGCCTCGCTTTGTGCGGCCGCAAGCGCCGCAGCGAGGCGGTCTCGCTCGTCGGCTTCGCGGCCAACTTCGGCGCGCAGCCGGGCCGCTTCCGCTTCGGCGGCCTCCAACTCGGCTCGGGCGCTCTCCAGGTCGCCCTGGAACGCCTGTCGCGCCGCCCTTGCCGCGTCGAGCGCATCCGAGATGGAGGCAAGCTCCCGCGCTTGCGCGTCCTGCTGCGCCAGCGCCTCCTGCAACAGCGCCGCCGACCGCTCGGCCCGTTGGCGCGCCTCGGTCGCGGCCGTTCGAGCCTCTGAAAGTTCTTCCTCGGCCCCGGCCAGTTCGGCGGCCCGCTCTTCGGTCGCCTCTGCCAGCTCGGCGTTGCGGGCCTGCACGTCGGATAGCGAAGCCTCCAGGCTATCGCGCTCTTCGGCTGCCTCGTCGCGCGCAAGAAGCGCGGCAATCAGCTGGTCGTTCAAGTCTACTTGCGCCGCCTCGGCAGCGGCCAGCAGGGTCAGCGTCTCTTCGGCCTCGCGGCGCTGCTCTTCGAGCGCAAGGGACATGGCGGTCAGTTCGGCATCACTCTCCCGGAGCCGCTCGCGCAGGGCTTCTGCGGCGGCGGCCTCGGCAAGGCGCGCGGCCTCCTCATCGGACAGCTCGGATTCGAGCGATGCCACCTGCGCGTCCGACCCGGCGACGGTATCCTCAAGCGCGGCAATCCGCTGGTCGTCCTGCTCTGCCTCGGTTTCGAGCTGCGCGATCAGCGCCTGAAGCGCCTCGCGGCGAGCGGCGGCAAGGCGGACCTCTTCAGCGGCTGCATCAACTTCGTCCCGCGCCTGCGCAAGCGCGAGGTTCAGCGCCTCCTGCTCGGACATCAGCTCGGCCTCGCGGGCCTCAAGGCTCTCGCGCTCGTCCTGCAGCTCGGCAATCTGTGCGCGGTCTTCCTCCCGCGTGGTCAGAAGCGACGCGACCTGCTCTTCGAAGCTGGCGATCTGCGCGGACTGTTCGCTGAGGCGGCCGCGCAGCGTGGTAATGACGCCGCCCTGACGCTCGGCCTCGGCGCTCAGGGCGTCGCGTTCCGCGCTCAGGCGTTCGGCGCGGTCGGTTGCGGCGCCAAG
Organism: Palleronia sp.; assembly: GCF_042089775.1. Lineage (NCBI taxonomy): Bacteria > Pseudomonadati > Pseudomonadota > Alphaproteobacteria > Rhodobacterales > Roseobacteraceae > Palleronia > Palleronia sp. The sequence goes on along the minus strand of NZ_JBELKF010000014.1, from coordinate 29,808 downwards.
CGCGCGGGCGAGGTTCGTCAGCTCGATGTTCAACTCGTCGAGCTGGCTCTCCTGCCCCGAGATCTCTTCGCGCAGAACGTATTGCACGACGATAAAGATCGTCAGCACGAAGGTCATGACCATCAGGAGCGACGTCACCGCATCGACGAAGCCGGGCCAAATATTCGCCGTGACCCGCTGTGTGGAGCGGCGCGACAGTCCCATACCTTACCCCGCTACGCGCCCCAGCGCCCGTGTGATCTGACGGAGCTCCTGGCGCAGCTCGGCCGTCGTTTCGTGCCGTCCGGCGGCCATCTCCTCGAGCAGCCGCAGCATCTGCACGTCGATCGACCGCAGGCGCATCTTGCTTTCCGCGTCGAGCGTCCCCGCCGAGGCATCCGTGAGCGCGTCGCCCAGCTTGTCCTGCCCCTCGGCCACCCGCGCGAGGGCGGCCGACAGATCGCCCTCGCCCTCCAGCCGGTCGTGCAGGAGCGCCAGCCCCTCGGCAAGCTGGCCCAGCCGGCGATCGGTATTGGCGCGCGCCGCCTCGCCCTGTGCGAACAGGTCCTGCAACCGATCGATCTGGCCCACCATGTGCTCGAGGATCTCGCTCGTGCCGACCTCTCCCGCGCCGTCAGCGTCCGAGCCCGCGAAGCCCAGCTTGGTGATCGTCGAGAGCCATTCCTCGAGTTCGCGGTAGAACCGATTCTGGCCGTGGCTCGCGAAGAGTTCGAGAAGTCCGACGACGAGCGATCCCGCGAGGCCCAGAAGAGACGAGCCGAACGCCACGCCCATGCCGCCCAGCTGCGCTTCGAGACCGTCCATCAGGCGGCCGAACAGCGCCATGCCATCCTCGCCCTCGGTCGGGGCGAGCGCGCGGATCGTATCCACGATCGCCGGAATGGTCGTGGCAAGGCCGTAAAAGGTTCCCAGAAGGCCGAGGAAGATCAGCAGGTTAACGAGGTAGCGCGTAATATCGCGCGCCTCGTCGATCCGGGTCGCCACGGAATCGAGGATTGAGCGTGACGAGGTCGCGGAAATCTGCATCTCGCGCCCGCGGGACCGCAAGAGCGATGCAAGCGGCGCCAGGAGGCGTGGCGCGGCCGAGAAGGTCAGATCCGGATCGTCGCGCACGAACCCTTCGAGCCAGCTGACCGACTGCATGAGCTGGAACACCTGCCAAAAGCACGCCAGCACGCCCACGAGAAAGACGAAGGCGATGAACCCGTTCAGATACGGGTTGTTCAGGAACACCGGCAGGACGTTTGGCAGGGCGACGAAGATGCCGATGCCCACGAGGACGAGAACCACAACCATCGAGACGATCTGCCGGATCGGCTGGGTGAAGATCGGGCGCTGGCCGCGCTCGGTGCCGCGCTGCATCGGCTTGTCCTGCTCTACTTTGTTCGCGCGACCTTAAATCAAGGGCTTCCGGGGGCCAAGGGCGTCATTCCTGCTGTTGGCGCAACTTCCGGACACGTGTGCTCAACCAGTCGAGATCGGGGTCAGCGATGCCCAGATGGGTCAGGTGTGCCGTCGTGTTGTGCAGGTACTCGTCATTCGGCCCCCGGCCGCCCGTGGCGGCGGCGATGATCCGCGCCTGCGCCTCAAGGTCCAGTTCCTGCATGTACTGCTCGTGCGCCTGGTCGATCACGTAGGCGACCGCCTCGATCCGCCGGCCATCGGCCAGGTCCAGCGGGAGCCGCCGTTCGAGGTAGGCCGACGACACCAACTCGCGCTCGCGCAGCATGGCGAGCGTGGGGTCTTCGTGCCCGGGCTCGACCCGCAGAGCGAGGCCGGTGCAGGTCGCACCGTCCCGTTCGTCCAGCGCCAGCACGAGGCCCGGCATCTCGGGCGTGCCCCGATGGTGGATGGACGACATGCAGAATGACCGCGCATACGCATCCAGCCGCGCGACGATCCGCTCGGCCACGGGAAACTCGGGATTCCACACGAGCGAGCCGTAGCCGAAGACCCACATCGCGCCGTCATGTTCTTGTTGCGCCATGCCGGGGCGTATATCGCTTGCGCACCTGACGTGAAAGGCCAGCGATGCGACTGCTCATTCTTGCGATCCTGCTCGCCGCGGGCGGTTGGTCGGCCTACTGGTTCGTCGGCGCGCGCGCACTGGAAGGTGCGCTGCGGGACGCGATCGAACGGGCGCGCGGAAACGGCGTCGAGGTAGAGGTGGCATCGCTCGACGTGACGGGTTTTCCCAACCGCTTCGACACGATCATCGAAGAGCCGCGTGTCCGCCTGGATTCGGGCATCGGGTGGAGCGCACCGTTCCTGCAGGTCTTTGCGCTGAGCTATCGCCCGAACCAGCTGATCGCCGCCTTCCCGCACGAGCAAAGCCTGTCGGGCCCGCTCGGCAGCGCCGAAATCACGACCGACGACGCGCGCGCGTCGATGACGCTGACACCGTCGGCGAACCTAGCCCTGGACCACGCGAACCTCGTCATCGAGGACCTGAGAATCGCGTCCGAAGGGCTGTCCCTGACGGCGGCGCGCGTGCTGGCGGCAAGCCGCATCCCGGAGGGCGCTGAGGACGGACGAGTGCAGAACATCGGCGTGACGCTTGACGACGTCACTCTGCCTCCGACACTGGCTGGACAGCTGGGCCTCGAAGGAATGGCGACGCTGGACGGCGCGACGCTCGACGCGACGGTGACGCTGGCCGAGCCGATCGACCGCGACACGATCGAGGGGGAGCCGGTCGACATCCGCCAGATCGACATCTCGCGCCTCGACATCGACTGGGGCGATTTCGGCCTCAACGCCGCCGGCAGCGTGGTCGTCGGGGCCGACGGCGCATTGACCGGCGAGGTCGAGGCAACCTTGACGAATTGGCAGCACGCTGTGGACATTGCCGTCGCGGCCGGCCTGATCCCGCGGAACCGGACTGAGCAGGTCCGGCAGGCGCTTCAGTTCGTGGCCGGCGACGCGGATCGTCTGGAACTCCCGCTGAACTTCCGCGACGGCCGGGTCTACCTCGGGCCGATCCCGCTGGGCGAGGCGCCGCGGCTCTAGACAAACTGCTCCTGGATGAGCCGCTCCTGCAGGCCGTGTCCGGGATCGAACAGGATCGAGTGGGTCACCCGCGGCTCGCTCATCACCTCGACCGACACGACGTCCCGCACCGAATGGCCGTCCGCGTCCGCCATCACCGGCCGCTTCTCGGCCTCGCGGACATCAAAGCGGACCCTCACGGTCTTGGGCAGCAGCGCGCCGCGCCAGCGGCGGGGCCGGAAGGCGGCTACGGCCGTAAGGGCCAGCACGTCGGCGCCGATGGGCAGGATCGGTCCATGGGCCGAATAATTGTAGGCAGTAGATCCCGCCGGCGTGGCAACCAGCGCGCCGTCGCAGACCAGTTCTTCGAGCCGCAGTCGACCGTCCACCTGGATCGACAGCTTTGCCGCCTGCGGACCTTGCCGCAAAAGCGATACCTCGTTGATCGCGAGATGCGTCTCGATTGTCCCGTCGGCACGGGTGGCCTGCATCGACAAGGGGTTGATGTCCTCCTGCTCGGCGGCGTCGAGCCTCTCCAGCAGGTCATCCTCACGATACGCGTTCATCAGGAAGCCGATGGTGCCGCAGTTCATGCCATAAACGGGCGCGCGCAGCTTCTGCGTCTTGTGCAGTGTATGCAGCATGTGTCCATCACCGCCCAAGGCGACGACCACGTCGGCCTCGTCGGGCGCCGCGTGCCCGTACCTGCGGCTGAGCATGGACAGGGCCTTCTGCGCGACCTCGCTGCGGCTGGCTATGAAGGCGATCTTTCGGCTCATCCAATTCCCCCTCGGTGCGCGAACCGTTGCCCGCGAGGTCGCGAAACGCAAGCGGTGCGTCGCGCGATCCCCTTTCCCAGAGGGAATGATCAGTTTAATGGAGCGGCGAACCGTCAGAGGAAAGGACCGGCCCGATGAACGCGCCCCACCGCGACGAAGGCTTCTTCACCAAGAGCCTCAGCGAAATCGACTCCGAACTGAGCGAAGCCATGGGCCAGGAACTCGGCCGGCAGCGCGACGAGATCGAACTGATCGCGTCCGAGAACATCGTCAGCCGCGCCGTGATGGAGGCGCAGGGTTCCGTCCTGACGAACAAGTATGCCGAAGGCTACCCGGGCAAGCGCTATTACGGCGGCTGCCAGTACGTCGACGTGGTCGAGACCCTCGCGATCGAGCGCGCCAAGCAGCTGTTCGGCTGCAAGTATGCGAACGTGCAGCCGAATTCGGGCAGCCAGGCGAACCAGGGCGTCTTCACCGCGCTGATCCAGCCCGGCGACACGATCCTGGGGATGAGCCTCGACGCCGGCGGGCACCTCACCCACGGCGCCAAGCCGAACCAGTCGGGCAAGTGGTTCAACGCGATCCAGTACGGCGTAAAGCGGCAGGACATGCTGCCAGACTACGACCAGGTCGCCGCCCTCGCGAAAGAGCATGAGCCGAAGCTCATCATCGCCGGCGGCTCGGCCATCCCGCGGGTCATCGACTTCGCGAAGATGCGCGAGATCGCAGATTCAGTCGGCGCTTACCTTCTGGTGGACATGGCCCATTTCGCGGGCCTCGTGGCCGCGGGCGAATACCCCTCACCCTTCCCGCACGCCCATGTCGTGACCACGACGACCCATAAGACGCTGCGCGGCCCGCGTGGCGGCATGATCCTGACGAATGACGAGACCATCGCCAAGAAGGTCAACTCGGCGATCTTCCCCGGCATCCAGGGCGGTCCGCTGATGCATGTGATCGCCGGCAAGGCCGTCGCCTTCAAGGAGGCGCTCGAACCCGGCTTCAAGACCTATCAGCGGCAGGTGATCGAGAACGCGCAGGCACTGGCGGATCAACTGATGAAGGGCGGCCTCGACATCGTGACGAACGGAACCGACAGCCATCTTCTGCTGGTCGACCTGCGCCCCAAGGGCGTGAAGGGCAACGCGACTGAGACCGCGCTTGGCCGGGCGCACATCACCTGCAACAAGAATGGCATTCCGTTCGACGACGAGAAGCCCACGATCACCAGCGGCGTCCGCCTCGGCACCCCCGCCGGCACCACCCGCGGCTTCGGCGAGCCGGAGTTCCGCCAGATCGGCGACTGGATCGTGCGGGTCGTGGACGGCCTCGCGGCCAACGGTGCTGACGGCAATTCCGAGGTCGAGACAGCCGTGCGCGGCGAAGTCGCCGAGCTTTGCGCGCGCTTCCCGATCTACCCGCAGCTGTGACCGGCGCGGCGCAGCTTTCGGCGAGGCAGGCATGAAGCTCGAGACGACGATTTCGGGACCCGAGGACGCGCCTGCCCTTCTGATCGTGCCCGGCCTCTTCGGCTCGGCGCGCAACTGGGGCGTAATCCAGAAGCGGCTGTCGGACCGCTTCCGGGTCACGGCCGTGGACATGCGAAACCACGGCGCGTCCGGATGGTCCGACGACCACTCCTATAAGGCGCTCGCCGGGGATCTGGCGGATACGCTCGAGGGGCCAAGCCACGTACTGGGCCACTCGATGGGCGGGAAGGCGTCGATGGTCCTCGCGCTCACCCGGCCCGAGCTTGTCGACCGCCTGATCGTCGCCGACATCGCCCCCGTGGCCTACGACCACACGCAGGCCCACCTGGTCGAGGCAATGAAGTCCTTCGACCTGGACAAGATCTCGACCCGTAGCGAAGCCGACGCCCTGCTTGCGGAGAAGATCGACACGAAGGGCGTGCGCGCGTTCCTGCTGCAAAGCCTCGACGTGCAGAACAAGTGCTGGAACCTCAACCTCGACGTGCTGGCCCGAGAGATGCCGAAGATCGTGGGCTGGCCGGACATCTCGGGCAGTTTTCCCAAGCCGGCCCTGTTCCTCAGCGGTGCCGACAGCGACTACGTCACCCCCGGAAGCCGCCCGCAGATCCGGGCCCTGTTTTCCAAGGCGCGTTTCGCCTCGATCCCCGATGCCGGGCACTGGCTGCACGCCGAGAAGCCGCGCGAGGTCGAGGCGACGATCCGCGCATTTCTCGTCCGCGCCTAGCCGAGGGAACGCGACGCGCTCTCGCGACTTGACTCCCTGAACACAATCGGGAGAGCAAACATGCGCATCTATTTGACCGCCTTCGTGGCCCTTCTTGGCCTCGCCGCCTGCGAAACCGTCGGAGGCCTCGGCCAGGACGTCGAGAATACGGGCGAGTTCGTCCAGGGCTCGGCTCAGGAAGTTCAGAACGACCTCTGATTCCTTGCCATTCCAGTGCCTCGGGCCGTGTCGATGGACGCGGCCCGCTTTCGTTCACGCCCCTGCAAAAAGTGGGGTCTCACGCGGAACAGACGGCGCGCTGCGGCGCTAGAACCAGTAAAGACGCCCAATACGGAGACGACCCATGTTCCGCTTGCTGACCTCAAAACCCGTGCTGATCCTTGGCGGCGTCCTGATCGCCCGCTGGCTGACCAAAACCGACGGTAACCGCGTCGCCTATGCGCGCGGCGAAGGCGGCCCAGAGGGCTCTCCCGCCCAGGTCCGGGATGCCGGCCCCAACGCGATGCGCGACCGCCAGGACAAGTGGGACCGCGTGGATGAGGCTATGGACGAGAGCTTCCCGGCAAGCGATCCTCCGGCGTATTAAGGGGGGACAGCGACCTTCGTTACCACCAACCGAATAAAGCTTCGTCTCGAATGAGATTAGCTAGGTTCATTTTCATCAACCCTTTCCGGCAATGACGGAAGGGCAGGAAACTTTTCACGCAATTTCTCGTACTGATCTCTAATGGTTCCTGGAGCAGCACCCTCAGTGACTGCCACAATAAGAGAGAGAGCTCCCATAATCTCGACTACGCCCGGCACAGATACCGACGCTAAGAGGGCACCAAAGAACACGAATCTCCCCACATAAACGCCGCCATTCTTGAATGCCTCCAACCTCCTCCGCCGAAAAATATTTGCTCGGCGGTCATCGCTAGTAAGAACAATTGCTTCGTTAAGATCGCGAATTTCCGTCGCTATGTCCCGAAGGAGCGTTGGAATAGAGGGATCCACAAACCGTGCATCACTCGCTGTAGTAGCGCCTTCCATAATACGTGCAATATCACGAAACTCTGCGTCTCCGACCTCCGCGTCATTCAGAACTTCCGATCCATCAATCTCTTGAGCCCTAGAAAGAGCCTCCTTGAAGTAAAGGCGCATAAGCTCTAGATGATCGCGCGTGAACCCATCAATGGATTCTAGGTCTATATCGTTAACTATACCTCTAAAATCATCGGAATTAGCAACACGGGATATTGTTGAACCGAATCTATTAAGTAACCGAGGGTTAGGCGCCTCTGCCTTCACCTCTCCAGCGTACTGCTCAAGTAGCCGGACAAGCCTTCGCTCGCTAAGATTGGAATCTTCGGTCAGACTTTCCTTAATAAATTCTGCTTGTCGTGCCAAGGATTCCAAGAGGTTTGTACGATCCTCAGCAATTTCCGCAGCGAGATCATCGTCGAAGTCGCCTTGGAACGGAACTGGGATGATACGCTGGTTAATTGAATCGTAGTCGAAATCCGTTAAAGCTGCGCGGAGTATGCTATGATCTAGATCTCGTGACGTCGCCACTGGATCTATTCTATGGCCGAGTTCATATTGAGGGTCGGAATACGCGCTTGCCAAGCGTGCCTCCATCTCCTCACAGGCGCGCACTATATGTCTACGATAGTAGCGATTGGGGACCGTATAACCACGCTCCCAGTTGCCAACGGTAGTTTGTGAGACACCAATTATCTGACCCCAATCAGCCTGCGTCCCAGTCAAACGCCTCAGGCGGCGGAACAGCAGGCGATTGAATCGCTTTGGAAGGACATCTTTGAACTGATCAAAATCAGCCAAAACTTCGCGCAGCTCATCAAAGCCTCGGGAGTCAGGAATAGTCGACATAGCTATCCATCCATCTTCAGCGCATTGATGAACGCCTCCTGCGGGATCTCGACCTTGCCGAACTGACGCATCTTCTTCTTGCCGGCCTTCTGCTTGTCCAGAAGCTTGCGCTTCCGGGTGGCGTCTCCGCCGTAGCATTTGGCCGTCACGTCTTTGCGCATCGCCGAGAGCGTCTCGCGCGCGATCACGCGGCCGCCGATCGCGGCCTGGATCGGGATCTTGAACATGTGGCGGGGGATCAGCTCTTTCAGCTTTTCGCACATGGCGCGGCCGCGCATCTCGGCCCGATCGCGGTGGACCATCATCGACAGCGCGTCCACAGGCTCGTCATTCACGAGAACCTGCATCTTCACGAGGTTGTCCTCGCGGTAGCCGATCATCTGGTAGTCGAAGCTGGCATAGCCTTTCGTCACCGATTTCAGGCGGTCGTAGAAGTCGAACACGACCTCGTTCAGCGGCAGGTCATAGACCACCATTGCCCGCGCGCCCGCATAGGTCAGGTCCAGCTGGATGCCCCGTCGGTCCTGGCAAAGCTTCAGCACGTCGCCCAGATACTCGTCGGGGACGAGGATGGTGGCCTTGATGCGCGGCTCTTCCACGTGATCCACGTAGGTCATGTCGGGCATGTCGGCCGGGTTGTGCAGGTCGAGCTGCGTACCGTCGCGCATGTGGACGTGGTAGATCACCGAAGGCGCGGTGGTGATCAGGTCGATGTTCCACTCGCGCTCGAGCCGGTCGCGGATCACCTCGAGGTGCAAGAGGCCCAGGAACCCGCAGCGGAAGCCGAAGCCGAGCGCGGCCGACGTCTCCATCTCGTAGGTGAAGGAGGCGTCGTTCAGGGCGAGCTTTTCGATGGCGTCGCGCATGTCGTCGAAATCGTTGGTGTCCACGGGGAACAGACCGCAGAACACCACCGGGACCGACGGCTTGAAGCCCGGAAGCGCCTGCGCACATTGCCGTTTCTCATGGGTGATCGTGTCACCGACGCGGGTGTCGCGGACCTGCTTGATCGACGCATTGAGATAGCCGATCTCGCCCGGTCCCAGCTCGTCCACCGGGGTCATGGCGGGACGGTAGATGCCGACGTCGTCCACGTCATATGTGCCGCCGGTCTTCATCATGCGGATGCGGTCGCCCTTCTTGAGGACGCCGTCGATGATGCGCACGATGACGATGACGCCCAGATACTGGTCGTACTTGCTGTCCACCAGCATCGCCTTGAGCGGCGCGTCGCGGTCGCCTGCGGTCGGGGCGGGCAAACGCTGCACAATGGCTTCGAGCACGTCGGGGATGCCCACACCCGTCTTGGCCGAGATCTGCACCGCGTCATGCGCCTCAATGCCGATGACGTCCTCGATCTGGGTCTTGACCCGATCCACGTCGGCGGCAGGCAGATCGACCTTGTTCAGGACAGGGACGATCTCGTGATCGGCCTCCATCGCGGTATAGACGTTGGCGAGCGTCTGCGCCTCGACCCCCTGGGAGGCGTCGACGACCAAAAGCGACCCCTCGACCGCCTGCATAGACCGGCTGACCTCGTAGGCGAAGTCCACGTGGCCCGGCGTGTCGATCAGGTTGAGCACATACGTATGGCCGTCCTTGGCCGGATACTCGATCCGGACCGTGTTGGCCTTGATGGTGATGCCGCGCTCGCGCTCGATGTCCATGCTGTCGAGCAGCTGGTCCTGCATGTCGCGCTCGGCCACCGTGCCGGTCAACTGGATCAGCCGGTCGGCCAGAGTGGATTTCCCGTGGTCGATATGCGCGACGATGGAGAAATTGCGGATGTACTTGAGCTCGGTCATGTCTGGGATATGCGGCGCTTTGGGGCACTTGTCGAGGGGACGACAAGCTGCAGGGGATCATCCGCGGCGTGATGAGCGGCTGACGGTGAGTGCAGTCAGGTGGCTGGTCAGGCGTTGAAGAGGAAGTGCATGACGTCCCCGTCCTTCACCTCATAGGATTTACCCTCAACGCGCATCTTGCCGGCCTCCTTGGCGCCGGCCTCGCCGCCCAATGCGACATAGTCGTCATAGGCGGTCGTCTCGGCACGGATGAAGCCGCGTTCGAAGTCGCCGTGGATGACGCCGGCGGCCTGCGGGGCAAGAGTGCCCTGCTTGATCGTCCAGGCGCGGGCCTCCTTCGGCCCGACCGTAAAGTAGGTCATCAGCCCCAGAAGCTCGTAGCCGGCCTTGATGAGCCGGTCGAGGCCGGCCTCTTCCAGCCCAAGCTCAGCCAGGAACTCGGCCGATTCTTCCGCATCCAGCTGCGCGATCTCTTCCTCGATCTGGGCCGAGATCACGACGACACCGGCATTCTGCTCGGCCGCCATCTCGCGGACGCGCTCGGACTGGGCGTTGCCGGTTGCGGCCTCGTCCTCAGCGACATTGCAGACATAGAGGATCGGCTTCGTCGTCAGAAGCTGCAGCATCCGCCACGCCTTCTGGTCGTCCTCTGCCACGTCCACCACGCGGGCCGGAAGCCCCTGCTCGAGCGCGGCCTGAGCGTCCTTCAGCAGGCGTTCCTGCTGGACCGCCTCCTTGTCGCCGCCGCGGACCTTGCGGACGATGTTCTGCAAGCGCCGCTCGACCGACTCAAGGTCCGACAGCATCAGCTCGGTCTCGATGGTCTGGGCGTCGGCGACGGGATCGACGCGGCCGTCGACGTGGGTCACGTCGTCATCCTCGAAGCAGCGCAGCACGTGGGCGATGGCGTCACATTCGCGAATGTTGGCAAGGAACTGGTTGCCCAGCCCTTCGCCTTTCGACGCGCCCTTCACAAGGCCGGCGATGTCCACAAAGGTCATGCGCGTGGGCACGACCTGCTTCGACTTGGCGATGCCGGCAAGGGTGTCGAGCCGGCGGTCCGGCACGGCAACCTCGCCCACGTTCGGCTCGATCGTGCAGAAGGGGAAGTTGGCCGCCTGCGCCGCGGCAGTCTTGGTCAGCGCGTTGAAGAGCGTGGACTTGCCCACGTTCGGCATGCCCACGATGCCCATCTTGAAGCCCATGTGATCGTCTCCGGTCTGCGCTGTCGGTCGGGCGCGCTCATACGGCGCAAGGGGCGCCGAAGCAAGCTCAGCCGCCGCGGCGGTCGGCGTGGCTCTGGTAGATCAGGACCCAGGCGAGCGCGATGAACATCGGGTGGCTCAGCCCGCCCGAGAAGATGATCGCGGGCACCCAGATCAGGAAGACGAGGATCGACAGGAACAGCCGTCCGGTCAGCAGGATGGACAGCGGCGGAAGGAAAAGCGCGAGGACATAGTTCATGCGAGGAATGTGGGCGCGCTCAGGGCATTGCGCAAGCGGCCGGGCTTCGTCAGACAGGACCGCGGGGTTCTGCCCCGCCACGGCATTCGCCGGGCGCCCGAACTCGGGGAAAGAAGAAAGGGGAGCAGGCCATGGGACGCATATCTGATCGGTTCGAGGCGCTGAGCGCAGAGGGGCACCGCGCCTTCGTCGCCTACATCATGGGAGGCGATCCCGATTACGACCGCTCGCTCGCGCTGATGAAGGGGTTGCCCTCGGCCGGGGTGGACGTGGTCGAGCTGGGGATGCCATTCACCGACCCGATGGCGGACGGGCCGACGATCCAGCTGGCCGGTCAGCGCGCGCTCGAAAGCGGGCAGACGCTCGACAAGACGCTGCAGATGGTGCGCGCCTTTCGCGAGGACGACGACACGACGCCGGTCGTGATGATGGGCTACTACAATCCGATCTATTCGCGCGGGGTCGACCGGTTCCTGAAGGACGCGGTCGAGGCGGGCATCGACGGGCTGATCATCGTCGATCTGCCCCCCGAAGAGGATGACGAGCTCTGCCTGCCCGCGCAGGCTGCCGGCATCGACTTCATCCGCCTCGCCACCCCCACGACCGATGACGCACGCCTTCCGGCGGTGCTGAAGAACACCAGCGGCTTCGTCTATTACGTCAGCGTCACCGGCATCACCGGCGGCGCGGCGGCCCAGGCGGCCGAGGTCGCCCCGGAGGTCGCCCGCATCCGCGAAAAGGGCGGCCTGCCGGTCGTGGTCGGCTTCGGCATCCGCACGCCCGAAACCGCCGAAGAAATCGCGAGCGTGGCCGATGGTTGCGTGGTCGGGTCGGCCATCGTGGCCGAAAACGCCGCCGGCAAGCCCGTCGAAGAGGTGCTCGACTTCGTCCGGTCGCTGGCCGACGGGGCGCACCGGGCGGGCTGATCCGGATCGAGGGCTACGGGCGTGAAGCTGAGCAAACTCACCTACGGTCTTGCGCTGACCTTGATGATCGGCTGGATCCTGTGGGTCGGCCAGTCCGTGCTGATCCCGATCATCGCGGCGCTCATCGCGGTCTACGTATTGTCCTCGGGCGCCGAGGCGATGGGGCGGATTCCGCCCTTCGGGCGCGTTCCGGTGGTCTGGCGCCGCGCGCTGGTGGTGCTTGGCTTTGCGCTGGCGGTGGTAGGACTCTTCACGCTGGTCTCGCGCAACCTCACCTCGGTCGTCTCGGCGCTGCCCCGCTACGAGCATAACCTCGACGCGCTCGTGGACCGTGCGGCGGAGCTTCTGGGCCTCGAGGACGAGCCCTCCTGGGCGAGCCTGCGGCAAGTGACGTTCGACCAGATCAACACGCGGGCACTCATCGGACCGGCGTTGCTGTCGCTGCAGGGCATCGGTTCGACGCTGTTCCTCGTCGTGCTCTACGCCTCGTTCTTCATGGCCGAACGCGGCGCCTTCACGGCCAAGCTCATTACGGCCGCGGGCAGCGCCGATGACGGTGCCAGGGCGATGTCGCTGGTGCACAGGATCAACGACCGGATCGGCGGCTATCTCTTTGTCAAGACGGTGCTGAACGTCATCCTGGGCGCTTTGTCCTACGTCATCATGCTGCTGATCGGGATCGAGTTCGCGCTGTTCTGGGCCGTGCTGATCGGCTTCTTCAACTACATCCCCTATATCGGCTCGGCTGCCGGGGTCGCGTTTCCGGTCCTGCTCAGCCTCGCGCAGTTCGGATCGTTTCTGGGCGCCGGGGCGGTGATGGTCGCACTTTCGGCCGCGCAGGTGCTCGTGGGCGGCTATCTCGAGCCGCGGATGATGGGCCAGACCTTCAACCTTTCGCCGTTCGTGGTGGTCGTCGCCCTGTCGGTCTGGAGCGCGCTGTGGGGCCTGCCCGGGGCAATCCTGGCCGTGCCGATGACCGCGAGCCTGGTGCTGGTCCTGGCCGAGATCGGCCAGACCCGGCCCCTTGCCGTCATGCTGTCGGCCAACGGCCGGATCTGAAGTGCGTGACAGGCCAGCCCGCGTCGCCTAGCTCTGTCTCAGCGGCAGCAGCAGGAGGCGAGACATGGCCGGGCGCAAGACGCAGATCGTCGTTGTCGGGGGTGGCGCCGCCGGGCTGGGGCTGGTGCGCAAGCTGGCGGCGACCTACGGGCGCGACACCCACGACATCATCCTGATCGAAAAGAACCGTACTCACGTCTGGAAGCCCCTGCTGCACGAAGTCGCCGCCGGATCGATGGACGCCAACGCGGACGAGGTGGGCTATGGCGGACATGCCGCCCGCTGGGGCTACCGGTTTTTCAACGCCGCGCTCGAGCGGATCGACCGCGACCGCCGCATGGTCGTCACCGCCCCTCTGCGCGACGAGGAGGGCGCGATCGTCATCGACCGGCACGAGATCCGCTATGACTGGCTGGTATTGGCCGTGGGGGGCGTCTCGAACGATTTCGGCATTCCCGGCGTGCGCGAACACGCAATGTTCCTGGAAAGCCGGCAGAATGCCGACCATTTCCGGCGCAAGCTGCTGAACGCCTGCCTGCGCGTCAACGACACGCGTGCGCATGGCGAGGATGCCCAGGTGCGCGTCTGCATCGTCGGGGGCGGGGCCACGGGGGTCGAGCTGTCGGCCGAGCTGGTGAATGCGGCGAAGGCGCTGCGGTCCTACGGGCTCGAGGTGTTCGACGAAAGCGCGCTGAAGATCACCCTGCTCGAGGCGGGGCCGCGCCTGTTGCCGGCGCTGGACGAGGAAATCTCGGAAAAGGTCGAAGAACGGCTGCGCGAGCTCGGGGTAGACGTCCGCACCGGCGCGATGGTGACCGAAGTTGCGCCGAGGCGGGTCTCGGTCAGGGACGGCGACGATATATCGGCCGACATGATCCTCTGGGCCTCAGGCGTCAGGGGCGACCATGCGCTGTCCAGCATCACCGATCTGGAGCTGTCGAACCAGGGCCGCATCGTGGTCGAACCGGCGCTGCGCACCCCCGCGGACGAGCGCATCTTCGCGATCGGCGATTGCTGCCACTGCGTCCTGCCCGGAGAGGAGCGCCCGGTCCCGCCCCGCGCGCAGACGGCGCAGCAGATGGCCGACCATATGGTGGGCCAGATCGCCCGGGCGCAGAAGGACGAGCGGCTGAAGAACTTCGTCTACCGCGACCGCGGTGCGTTGGTGTCGCTGTCGCGCTTTGCGACGCATGGCTCGCTGATGGGCAACCTCGTCGGCGGCCGGATGGAGATCGAGGGCCGGATCGCCCGGTTGGCCTACATGTCGCTCTACCGGATGCACCTCATGGCCGTTCACGGGCCGTGGCGCGGCCCGCTGCAGATCCTCGTCCACGAGTTCAACCGCGTCACCCGACCCAAGCTGAAACTGCACTGAGACCTAGCCGAAGATCACGTCCAGCAGCATCATCAGGACGAGGCCCCCGAGGAACCCGGTCGTCGCCACGTTCTGGTTTCCGCGGACGTGCGTCTCGGGGATGATCTCATGGCTGATGATGTAAAGCATCGCACCGGCCGCGAAGGTCAGGCCCCAGGGCAGCAGCGCTTCTGAGATCGAAACGGCGAGCACGCCCAAGGCGCCGCCCACCGGCTCGACCAGGCCGGTGGCCGAGGCGGTCAGAACCGACATCTTGCGCGAATAGCCGTTCGCCAGCAGCGCGATCGCCACAGCCAGCCCCTCGGGCGCGTTCTGCAGCCAATCCCGATGGCCAAGGGCAAGCCGTTCTCGACATTCCCGCCGCCGAAGCCAACGCCCGCGGCCAGCCCCTCGGGGAAGTTGTGGATGGTGACGGCGATCACGAAGAGCCAGATCTTGGTCAGCTTTTCGGCCCCCACGCCCTCGCGACCGCCCTTGAAGTGCTCGTGCGGCATGCTGTGGTTCAGCAGCGCGACGAAGGCCGCCCCAAGCGTCACGCCACCGGCAGCGACGAAGGCCGCGCCCGTGTCGCCATATTGCGGCGTCGCCGCCGCGAGCCCCGGCAGGATCAGCGAGAAGAAGCTTGCCGACAGCATGACCCCGGCGGCGAAGCCCAAGGCCGCGTCGGCCGCGCGTTCGGAGACCTTGCGCCCCAAGGCGACGGGAAGCGCACCCACGGCGGCCATGGACCCGGCGGCGAGACTGGCGAAAACGCCGAGAAGGATGGTATTCATGTCGCCCGAGAGATAAGGCCGCCGCGAGAAAACGGAACACGCAGTTCGCGGACGATGCGCCGCCGCGCGCGCTTCGGAACCGGCTTGCCCCGGCGGACGGGCAGGTTAGGGTCCGTCCGCTGACCCCCGAGGGAGAGTGACATGGCCAAAGACGGTGCCGCCGCGACCGTATCCGACGACGCGCTGTTCACGATGCGCTGGACGCGGGCCGAGCGTGACCTGATGACCCCGCTGACCCGGCTTTACGGCAAGGCCATGAAACCTGCGACGATCCAGAAGCGGGTCCGTGCCCTGCTGGCCGAGAAGTGGGCCGAGCGGCCGAAGGACCTGCGCGCGCTCGACCTCGCCCGCGACGTCTCGCCCGACTGGTACCTGAGGCAGGACATGGCGGGCTATGTCTTCTACGTGGACCGCTTCGCCGGCGACATGAAGGCGGTCGCGGACCGCATCCCCTACCTGCAAAGCCTGGGCATCCGCTACGCGCACTTCATGCCCTGCCTCAAGCCGCGCCCCGGCGATTCCGACGGCGGCTATGCTGTGATGGATTACGGCAAGATCGACCCGCGGCTGGGCTCGATGGCCGACTTCAAGCGTGTGGCGAAGAAGATGCGCAAGGCCGGGATCAGCCCCTGCATCGACATGGTGCTGAACCACACCGCGCGCGAGCACGACTGGGCCGTCCGCGCCCGCAAGGGCGACGCGTTCCGTCAACAGTTCTACCGGCTTTACGACGACGAGACGATCCCCCTGCAATACGAGGAAACCCTTCTCGAAGTCTTCCCCGACCAGGCGCCGGGCAACTTCACCTGGGACGACGACCTCGGGAAATGGGTCTGGACGACCTTCAACAGCTTTCAGTGGGACCTGAACTGGGAAAACCCCGAGGTGTTCCTCGCGATCCTCGGCATCATCCTCGACCTCGCCAACGCAGGCGCCGAGGTGCTGCGCCTCGACGCGGTGGCCTTCATGTGGAAGCGCCTCGGCACGGTCTGCCAGAACGAGCCCGAGGTTCACGACATCCTGCAGGCGATCAACCAGGCGGCGTCGGTTGCGGCACCGGCCGTGATCTTCAAGGCCGAGGCGATCGTGGGGCCGCACCAGCTGGTGCCTTACCTCGGCGCGGGGCGGCACACGGGCAAGGTCTCGAACCTCGCCTACCACAACTCGCTGATGGTGCAGTACTGGTCCGCGCTCGCCACCGGCCGGGCCGACCTGATGACCCACGTCCTGCGCACCCACTTCCCCGAACGGTTCACCAACGCCCAGTGGGCCACCTATATCCGCTGCCACGACGATATCGGCTGGGCCATCACCGAAGACGACGCCGAGGCTGTCGGCGTCACCGGCCCCGGTCACCGCAAGTTCCTGTCGGACTTCTACGCCGGCCGCTTCCCCGGTAGCTTTGCCCGCGGCGCGGATTTCCAGGTGAACGAGCGGACGGGCGACGCCCGCACCAACGGCACGACGGCCGCGCTGACGGGGCTTCAGGCTGCGGAAACACCGGAAGATATCGACCTCGCCGTGCGCCGCATCCTCCTTGGCCACGCGCTGATCGCGGGCTTCGGTGGGATGCCGCTCATCTACATGGGTGACGAGATCGGCCTGCCGAACGACGAGAGCTTCCGCGACGATCCCGACCGCGCCGGCGATGGCCGCTGGATGCAGCGCCCGACGATGGACTGGCAGACGGCCGAAGCCGCGCCCGAGGCCGACACGCCCGCAGGACGCATCTGGCGCGGCACCCGGCACATCCTGCGCGTCCGGGCCGAGATCGACGCCCTGCGCGGCGACGTGCCCGCCTCTGTGCTCGGCACCGGCCACGACAAGCTGCTGGTCGTTCGCCGCCCGGGGACCGAGGGCACGCTGACCGGCCTCTATAATTTCACGCCCCAGGACCAGCAGATCGAGGCACAGCGCGTCTGCATAGACCACGCAGCCATGCCGATGGACATGCTGACCGGCGCCCTGCCCGCGCGCGAGGCCGACCGCATCGTCGTCCCGCCCTACGGCGCGGTCTGGCTTCACGAGGAACTGCGTTGATGCTCAGGGGCCTCTCCGCCTTTCCGATCACGCCCGTCGCGGACGGAACGCTCGACGAAGACCTCTTCGCCCGGATGCTCGACCGGATCGTCACCGAGGGCTGCGATTCCGTCGGCGCGCTCGGCTCGACCGGGGCCGGGCCATACCTGCCGCCGCAGATCCGCCGGCGGGCGGGAGAAGTCGCGGCCGAAACGATCGCCGGCCGCATCCCCCTCTGGGTCGGTATCGGCGCGCTCGCGACCGAGGACGTGTGCCGCAACGCGCGCGAAGCCAAAGCAGCCGGCGCGGACGGGTTGCTGCTGCAGCCGGTGTCATACCAGCGCCTGACGGAGGACGAGGTCTTCCACCTCTTCGCCGATGCCGCAGCGGCGACATCCCTGCCGCTCTGCATCTACGACAACCCGGGCACGACCGGCTTTCGGTTCTCCAACGCGCTGATTGCGCGCATCGCAGGCCTTCCCACCGTCACCGCGGCCAAGCGCCCCTTGCCCGAGGGCGACGTGGCCGAGGACATCGCCGCCTTGCGCGCCTCGACGGACATCACCCTCGGCTACTCGGCCGACTGGGGCCTGATCGACGCCCTCGCCGGCGGCGCGGACGTCTTCTTCAGCGTCCTTGCCGGCATCCGCCCCGAGTCCGTCCAGCCCGCCGCCCGCGCCGCGATCGAGGGCGACGCCGACCGCGCCCGCGTCCTCGCCGCACCGCTCGAAAAGGTCTGGGCCCTGTTCCGCCAGTTCGGCAGCTACAGGGTCGCCCACGCGATCGCGTCGCGGGACTATGGCAAGCCGATCCACCCGCCGCGCCCGGTTCTGCCCCTGCCCGACGCCGCGCAACAGGATCTCGACGCAGCGCTCTGAAGGCTCTTCCCCCGCGGCAACGCCGGGCCTTTACACGCGCCCCGGCCCTGTCCTATACGCCCGCATCCCCGTGCTGACACCCTTGGAGGCGGCGGGGATCCATCTAATTTCAGGAGATACGATATGGCTGGCGAAACGCCCGACATCATCGCCTACGAACGGACGGGGACAGGCAAGGGGGCCGCTCGTCAAGCTCGGCGCGACAACCTTGTGCCCGGCATCGTGTATGGCGGCGAAAAAGACCCTCTGCCCATCAACCTGCCCTACAACGCGCTCATTAAGAAGCTGAAGGCCGGTCGCTTCCTCGCGACGCTCTTCAACCTCAAGGTCGAGGGCCAGGAAGACGTGCGGGTCATCTGCCGCAGCGTCCAGCGCGACGTGGTCAAGGACCTGCCGACGCACGTCGACTTCATGCGCCTGCGCCGGAACAGCCGAGTATCGCTCTACATCCCCGTAGAGGTGGTGGACGAGGACAAGGCCCCCGGTCTCAAGGCTGGCGGCGTGCTGACCATGGTACGGTCCGAAGTCGAACTGCGCTGCACCGCGGGCGACATCCCCGAGAAGATCGTGATGTCGGTTGCCGGCAAGGAGATCGGTGACACGATCCACATCTCCGAGGCCGAACTGCCCGAGGGCACGCGACCGACCATCGACCGCGACTTCGTGCTCGCCAACATCTCGGCTCCGTCCGGCCTCGCCTCGCAGAGCGCGGACGACGAAGAGGAAGTGGCCGCCGACGAAGTGCCCGCGACCGAAGTCGACGAGGACGGCGCCGAGTCCTGATCCCCGGATCAGCCTCGCGACATACGCGGCGCGGAGAGCTTTCTCCGCGCCGTTTTCTTTTGTCCGCGATCCGCTATCCTCGGTCCTGAAAACTGCGCGCGAAACGGCCGTACCGGCAGGTTTGCCGCGCACGGATGAAATCAACGCAAAGGGGAACGCATGCGTCTGTTCGTGGGTCTGGGGAATCCCGGGCCGAAATACGCGGGACACCGGCACAATATCGGTTTCATGGCGGTCCAGCGCATCGCCGAGGAACACGGCTTTCCCGCCTTCCGCTCAAAATTCCAGGGCCAGCTGGCCGAGGGTCGCCTGGGCAACGAGCGCGTGGCCCTGTTGATGCCGACGACCTTCATGAACAATTCCGGCCAATCGGTCGGCGAGGCGCTGCGGTTCTACAAGATCGACCCTGCGGACGTGATCGTCTTTCATGACGAGATCGACCTCGCGCCGGGCAAGCTCAAGTGCAAGACCGGCGGCGGCCATGCCGGGCATAACGGCCTGCGCTCGATACACCAGCATATCGGGCCCGATTATGCCCGCGTGCGCATGGGGGTCGGCCATCCCGGGCACAAGGACCGCGTGCCGGGCTACGTGCTCCACGATTTCGCCAAGGCCGACGAGGCGTGGCTGGACGACATGCTGAGGGGCTGCGCCGACGGCGCCCCGGCACTGGCCGAGGCCGACACGGGCCGCTTCATGAATGCCGTCGCGCTCCGGCTGAACCCGCCCCGGCCCTCGACCGGGACCAAGGGACCGACGCCACAGCCCGGACCCGAACCCCCCGAGCCGGAGCCCGAAGAGGACGAGGCGCGCAGCCCCCTCCAGAAGCTCGTGGACCGCTTCAAGTGACCCTGCAGGACGCCCACCGCGACCAGGCCGAAAGCTGCCGCAGGCTCGGGTCGCCCTTCACCGCACGACTTCTGACGCTCGCGGCCGAGCGCGTGACGGATGCGACGCCCGTGGGCGCTCACCTGCTGGCGTGGCAGGGCGACGTCTCATGCCGCGGG
Source organism: Palleronia sp. (assembly GCF_042089775.1). NCBI lineage: Bacteria > Pseudomonadati > Pseudomonadota > Alphaproteobacteria > Rhodobacterales > Roseobacteraceae > Palleronia > Palleronia sp. Next base: position 9,866 of record NZ_JBELKF010000014.1, on the reverse strand, counting down.
CAGTCCGTGCCGCTGCGGATCGCGGGGGCGCTGCACCGGCTGGTGCTGTCGGGCGACGCCGAGCTCGCCGATCACTGGCCCCCCGCGGCCACGCAAGACGACGACGGGCTCTGGCAGGCGGTCGAGGCGGCGTTCCTGCGACGCGAGGGCGATATCCTTGCCGCGCTGGAAACCGCGCCCCAGACGAACGAGGTGCGCCGCGCGGCCGCGCTGATCCCGGTGCTCCACATGCTTGCTGCCCATACCGAGCAGCCGCTCGCCCTGTTCGAGCTTGGCGCGAGCGCTGGCCTGAACCTCCATCTCGACCGCTTCGCGATCGAGACCGGCACCACCCGCTACGGTCTGCCGGACCCGGTGCTGACCCTCACGCCCGACTGGACCGGCCCCACCCCTGCCCCTGCGGCACCCAGAATCGTTGCACGGCGCGGGGTGGACCTGGCGCCGGTTGACCCGCGCGATCCGTCCGACCGGCTGCGCCTTCTGTCCTTCCTCTGGCCCGACCAGCCAGAGCGGCGAGACCGGACGATTGCTGCGATCTCGGTCGCTGACACACGCGTGGAGGCCGCCGATGCCGGCGCGTGGCTCGCCCCCGCCCTCGCCGCGGCCCCCGAAGCGGCGCTTCCGGTCGTCTATCACACGATTGCCTGGCAGTATTTCTCCGACGGCACCAAGGCCGCCGCGATGGAAGCGATGGAAGACGCCGGCCGACCCGTCGCCCGCATCGCGATGGAGGCTGACCCGAACGGCGACGCGGCGGCGGCCGAACTGACCTTGTGGCCGGGCGGCACGATCCACCGCCTCGCCCGCGTCGACTTCCACGGCCGCTGGGTGGACTGGACCGGCCCGACCACCCTTTCTTGAGCCGCCGTGTGCGCTAGCTCCGCCGGGAAGGAGGCCGCTCATGCAGATCGACGACCCGGTGAATGTCCTCGGACAGCCCTTGGTTCCATGCTCGACCAACCCGGTGACGGGCTACTTTCGGGACGGGCACTGCAATACTTGCGAAGCGGATCAGGGCAGCCACACGGTCTGCGCCGTGATGACGGACGAGTTCCTCGCCCTGTCGAAGTACCTCGGCAACGACCTGTCCACGCCACGTCCCGAGTTCGGTTTCCAGGGGCTCAAGGCCGGCGACCGCTGGTGTCTCTGCGCGGGCCGTTTCCTGCAGGCGGTCGATGAGGGCGCGGGCCCGCGGGTGCACCTCGAGGCCACTCACGCCCGCGCGCTGGAGATCGTGCCGCTGCACATCCTGCGCGAGCACGCGACGGGCTGACGCCGTTCAGCTTTCGTCGGGCGTGCGCTCGTCCGACAGCATCGTCATCTCCTGCGACAGGATCTCCCCCGTCGCGGCGTTGTACCGAACCTCAATCCGCTTGCCCTTGCCGGTCGCGATGGCCGTCAGCATCCCGCTGTCACGGCTCATCTCGATGGTCTCGAACCCGTGGCCCGTCAGGTAGTCGCGGGCCTCGGTCTCGACGTCGTCGGCCAACGCCGGGGCCGCCGAGATTGCGAAGAATGCAAGAAGTGCAGTGCGCAGGGGCATCATGGTCAAACCTCTTGTCATGAGATGTCGATTCCCAGGGCGCGCGCGACGGTGAAGATATCCTTGTCGCCACGGCCGCACAGGTTCATGCAGATCAGGTGATCCTTGGGAAGCTCGGGCGCGATCTTTGCCACGTGGGCCAGCGCGTGGGACGGTTCGAGCGCCGGGATGATGCCCTCGGTCTCGCAACACAGCTGGAACGCGTCGAGCGCCTCGCGGTCCGTGATCGAGACGTATTCGGCCCGGCCGATATCGTGCAGCCAGGCATGCTCCGGCCCGATGCCGGGATAGTCGAGCCCCGCCGAGATCGAGAACCCTTCGAGGATCTGACCGTCATCGTCCTGCAAGAGGTACGTTCGGTTGCCATGCAGCACCCCCGGCCGGCCTCCGGTCAGCGAAGCGCAGTGCTGCATCTCGTCCGAGACACCCTTGCCGCCGGCCTCGACCCCGATGACGCGCACGGTCGGATCGTCGAGAAAGGGATAGAACAGACCCATCGCATTCGACCCGCCACCGATCGCAGCGACGAGCGTGTCGGGCAAACGGCCCTCGGCCTCCTGCATCTGGGCCTTGGCCTCGGTGCCGATGATCGCCTGAAAATCGCGCACCATCGCCGGATAGGGGTGCGGCCCCGCCACCGTGCCGATGCAGTAGAACGTGTCGCGCACGTTGGTCACCCAGTCGCGCAGCGCGTCGTTCATCGCATCCTTCAGCGTGCCGCGGCCGCTCGTTACCGGGACGACCTCGGCCCCCAGAAGGCGCATGCGGAAGACGTTGGGCTGCTGACGCTCGACGTCGTGGGCGCCCATGTAGACCACGCATTTCAGGCCGAACTTGGCACAGACCGTTGCGGTCGCGACGCCGTGCTGGCCGGCGCCCGTCTCGGCGATGATGCGGGTCTTGCCCATGCGGCGGGCCAGGATGATCTGGCCCAGCACGTTGTTGATCTTGTGGGCGCCGGTGTGGTTCAACTCGTCGCGCTTGAGATAGATCTTGGCGCCGCCCAGACGCTCGGTCAGGCGTTCCGCGAAATAAAGAGGCGAAGGCCGTCCGACATAATGGGTCCAGAGATGGTTCATCTCGGCCCAGAAGCTGTCGTCGGTCTTGGCGTGCTCGTACTGCCGCTCGAGCTCGAGGATCAGCGGCATCAGCGTCTCGGACACGAACCGGCCGCCGAAATCGCCGAACCGGCCTTTTTCGTCCGGGCCCGTGCGGTAGGAGTTCTTCAGATCGTCCGGCATCTCGCACCTCCGCTGTCCCACGCGTAGCGATAGACCGGAGAGGCAGGCGGCACAAGCAGCCCGCCCGGACGGTGCGACGTTCCGCCTACCTGAAGCGCCGCCGCAGGCGCCGGGCACGGATGCGGGCGCGGATCGCCACGGTCGTCACGAAAGGCCGGAGGACCGGCAGGTCAACGGCCAGCAGCAGCAATCCCAGCGGCAGCATCCAGAAGCCCAGGATCGGCAGGAACGACAGAAAGCCGCCAAGGATGAAGAGAATCGCTATGGGCAGACGGATCAACGCGGCGCCGCGCGCCCGCAAAGGAGAGATCACGCGTCTGCTGAAAGGGATCGCACGCGAAATCGCGTCGAACTGCCGGTCGAGGCGGCGGCGCAGGCGTTCGGTGCGGCTGGAGGACTGTGTCACGCTGCTCAGATGGATGCGGCACGGTCGCCGGTCAAGTCGCGGACGCGCACCTTTACGTGCCCGTCACCCGCCAGAGATCGCCTTGCCGAACGCGGCGATCTTGTCGGCGTCCTTCACGCCGGGTCTGGCCTCGACCCCGGACGACACGTCGACCTGCGGCGCACCCGTCACGCGCACGGCTTCGGCCACGTTTTCCGGCGTCAGCCCCCCTGCCAGCATCCACGGCTTGGACCAGCTCCGCCCGGTGATGAGCCTCCAGTCAAAGGCCAGCCCGTTGCCACCCGGCAGTTCCGCATCCCGCGGCGGCTTGGCGTCGATGAGAAGCTGGTCGGCCACCTCGGCATAGGTATCGATTCGCGGCAGATCCTCGAGTCCGGCAACGCCGACGGCCTTCATCACCGGCAGGCCGGTGCGCGCCTTGATGTCGCGCACCCGCTCGGGCGACTCGGCCCCGTGAAGCTGCAGCATGTCGAGCGGCACCGTTCCCGTCAGCAGGTCGAGCGCCTCGTCGCTGGGATCGACGACGAGGGCGACCTTCATGATGCCGGGCGGCACCGACCCAGCCATCGCGGTGGCGGATGGCAGGTCGAGGTTCCGCGGCGACTTCGGGAAGAACACGAAGCCCAGGTAGGACGCACCGGCCAGCAGCGCGGCCGGCACGTCGGCGGGATCGCTGATTCCGCAGATCTTGAAACGGGCAGAGGTCAAGATGCCCGCTTGGCCGGCACCGACCGATCCTCGACCAGAGCGATGATCTCGTCGCCCTTCGCGTTCGAGTTGGCGCTCTTGGTCGCGCTGGTATCGCGGGACCGGCGAATGTCGGCGACTTCGCGCTGCAGCGCCTCGCGCTCGCGCCGTTCATGCCGGGCGGCGGCGCGGTGCTTATGCTCGCGCGCGAACTCGGCGATGAAGCCGATCATCAAGCCCAGCACCACGGCACCCAGGATCACCACGAACATCGGCAAGGTGACTGTCCAGGACAGGCCCATGAACCCGGCCATCGCCTCCGGCAGAAGGCGCAGCGTCACCGCCTGCGCATTGGCGAGCGCGACCATGATAAGAATCACCGCCACGATGGCGAGAATGACGAATTTGACGACACGCATGGTTCAGCCCCCGTTCAACCTGTCCCTGAGCAGCTTGCCCGCCTTGAAGAAGGGGACATGCTTTTCATCGACCGGAACCGCCTCGCCCGTGCGGGGGTTCCGGCCCAACCGCGCATCACGCTTCTTGACCGAGAAGGCGCCAAAGCCACGCAACTCGACCCGATTGCCCTCGCACATGGCGTCGATGATCTCCTCGAAGATCGTGCTCACGATCCGCTCGACGTCCCGCTGGGTCAGGTGCGGGTTATCCTCGGCGACCTTCTGGATCAGCTCGGAGCGGATCATCGCGAATTCCTCCTCAATCGGACCTGCGATATAGGGCGGCGCGCCCTCGCGAACATGGCGAAATTGAACGGATGACGATCGTTACCTTGCAATGCCTATCTTCCAACGCGGCATAGAAAAAGCCCCCGCGACGGATCGCGGGGGCTGATTTTCGATCTGGTCCGGACGGATCAGTCTTCGTCGCGGTTCAGGGCTGCGCCCAGGATGTCGCCCAGCGACGCACCCGAATCGGACGAACCGTACTGCTGGACCGCCTCTTTCTCTTCGGCGATCTCACGGGCCTTGATGGACAGGCCCAGGCGGCGCGACTTCTGGTCGACGTTGGTGACGCGGACGTCCACCTTGTTGCCGACCTGGAAGCGCTCGGGGCGCTGCTCCGACCGATCGCGCGACAGGTCCGAACGACGGATGAAGGACTTCATGCCCTCGTACTCGACCTCGATGCCGCCATCCTCGATCGCCGTGACTTCCACGGTGATGATCGAGCCGCGCGACACGCCGCCGACCACATCGGTGAAGCTGTCGTCCAGCGCCTTCATCGAGAGCGAGATACGCTCTTTCTCGACGTCGGTCTCGATGACCACGGCCTGCACCACGTCACCCTTGTGGAAGCGCTGGATGGCTTCTTCGCCACGCTCGTCCCACGAGATGTCCGAAAGGTGGACCATGCCGTCGATGTCGTTCTCGAGCCCCACGAACAGACCGAACTCGGTGATGTTCTTGATCTCGCCCTCGACCTGCGTGCCCTCGGGATGCGTCTCGGCAAAGACTTCCCACGGGTTGCGCTGGGTCTGCTTGAGGCCAAGCGACACGCGACGCTTCTGGCTGTCGATCTCGAGCACCATGACCTCGACCTCTTGCGAGGTGGAGACGATCTTGCCCGGATGGACGTTCTTCTTGGTCCACGACATCTCGCTGACGTGCACCAGACCTTCGACGCCCGGCTCCAGCTCGACGAAGGCACCGTAGTCGGTGATGTTCGTCACGCGGCCCTGGTGGACCGAACCCAGCGGGAACTTGGCTTCGACGGTATCCCACGGATCGTCCTGGAGCTGCTTCATGCCCAGCGAGATACGGTGGGTCTCCTTGTTGATCTTGATCACCTGGACCTTGATGGTCTCGCCGATGGTCACGATCTCGGAGGGGTGGTTCACGCGGCGCCACGCCATGTCGGTGACGTGCAGCAGGCCGTCGACACCGCCGAGGTCCACGAAGGCACCGTATTCGGTGATGTTCTTCACCACGCCGTCGACAGCCTGACCTTCTTCGAGGTTGGCGATCACTTCGGCGCGCTGCTCGGCACGCGATTCTTCAAGGATGGCGCGGCGCGAGACCACGATGTTGCCGCGGCGGCGGTCCATCTTGAGGATCTGGAACGGCTGCTTGAGACCCATGAGCGGACCGGCGTCACGCACGGGGCGCACATCGACCTGGCTGCCGGGCAGGAACGCCACGGCGCCGCCGAGGTCGACGGTGAAGCCACCCTTGACGCGGCCGAAGATCGCGCCGTCGACGCGGTTCTCGTCGGCATAGGCTTTCTCGAGACGGTCCCAGGCGGCTTCGCGACGGGCCATCTCGTGGCTGATCACGGCCTCGCCACGGGCGTTCTCGACCTGGCGCAGGTAGACTTCGACCTCGTCGCCCACGTTGATCTCGGGGGCCTGGCCGGGTTCGGCGAATTCTTTCAGATCGACGCGGCCTTCCATCTTGTAGCCGACGTCGATGATGGCCTGGCCTGCCTCGATGGCGAGCACGCGGCCTCTGACGACGGAACCCTCGTCAGGGGTGTCGATGTCGAAGCTTTCGTTAAGGAGCGCTTCGAACTCCTCCATGGATGTATTTTGAGCCATAAGGTCTCGGGTTTCCTTTTTACATCTATTCTGGCCACGCGGTTGTCTCCGCGGGTCTCTGGTGGATTTGGTCACTGCTGGCGGGGGTCCGGTATGCGAAAAAGGGCCGGTAAGACCGACCCTGCCCGCGCCCGGGATCTACCGCCCCTTCGACGCGCAACGTGTTACAGCCATCGCGGCCGCATCGCAAGCCCCAAGGCCCGCACCACGGCGCTTGACCTTTCCCGACACTTATTGTCAGATTTGTCTGAAGGCAGCCATCGGATGTTCCATGACCAACTCGCTCCAGCACCGGGAAACGGACGGCCGCGCTCCTCGCCGGGTGCCCCCGGCATCACTGCGGTGGTCGGACATGCTTGCCGCTGCAATGGAAACCGACGCACAGGGAAGCGAGCCCGAGCCGATTCTCGACCTGCTGCGTCCAAGAAAGGAGCGCCGGACATGATCGATCACGCCGCCCCCCTGCCCGAGCGCCAGAAAGAGGCGCCTCGCCCGACGCCCCGGCACGAGGCCTCCGACATCCTGTGCGGGTCGAACACGGCCGAAATCAGGCTTGAGGATCGCGTCTACACGTTGCGCCTGACGCGGGCCGGCAAGCTCATCCTCACCAAGTGACCCCAGCAAAAGGGAACCCCCATGGCCAAGGTCCAAAGCGCCTGCATCGGCGTCTGCAAGTTCAAGCGTCCCGGCCCGGCCGGCGACCACTGCATCGGCTGTTCGATGACGAAGCCGCAGAAGAAGATCTCGAAGAAGCAGAAGAAGCCGGAGGCGGCCGAGGCGATGCTGGCGCTCGTCGTCGCGCAGCAGCAGCAGATGGGCCGCTACGATCACTGGCGCACGGCCTATCTGACACGGTGTCTGAAAAAGGGGCGGCCTGTGCCGCCCCTCATTCGGGATCGCGACGTCGGATAGGCCCTCAGCGCAGGTGGGCGCGGAGCATCCAGGCGAACTTGTCGTGGATGCGGCCCCGCTCGATGGCCAGATCCTCGGTGCGGATGTCGCCGTGGCGGGCCGACACCTCGGACAGGCCGGCAAGCGTGGCGCCGATGGTTTCCTGGGCTTCGGCAAGGTGGCGGATCATCTCGCGATCCTGCGCCTCGGCGTCGCCCTCGTTCACCTTCGAGCGCTCGAGATGCGCGGCCAGGGTGCCGACGGCCTTCTGGCCGATGGCGCGGACCCGCTCGGCCAGATCGTCCTGACCCTCGAAGTGGTCCTCGTAGATTTCCTGGAACAGCGCGTGCAGCGGGCCGAAGGCCATGCCCTCGACGTTCCAGTGGTAGTTCTGTGCGAGCATCGTGGTGACGACGGTTTCGGCCAGCGCCTGGTGCAGCGCGTCGGCGATCTCGGCGCTCGCGTCGGGCGAAAGGTCTGAAGCTGTTTCGGCCATGGTTAATCCTGTCCTGCTATGTCGAAGGCTGGCTTGCGACGGCTGGCTACGCCTTGCCTTCAGCATAGGCGTTCAGGCCGCGCTGTCCAGCCGCTCGCAAAGGCCCCGCAGGACCAGCAGGAGGTAGGGCGCGGCCTCCGGGCGGACCCGGCTGCGCGTCAGGAACCTCAGGCTCGCCCCGTCGCGCCGCCGCAGCGCGTCCTGCAAGGACAACAGCCAGTCCTCATCGAACGACCGCCCCGTGGCGCCGGGGCGCCAGATCACGGGACGACGCATCGTCATTTCGGGCAGCGTCCGGGCCAGGGCCATCGCGTAGTCCTCGGCGCCCGCATCAGGGTCCAGCAGCGCGCAGGCCCGCAATGAGCCGCGCGGCGCTGCGCGGCACGCCAGCGCCGACAACCGCAGAAACGCGATGAGCGGCGGCTGAGTCGACGTGACGACGTCGTCTTCCACGACGACGGTGCGGACGGTCTGCGTCATGTGCGGATCCCCCGGGATTATTCCCGAGCACATTACTCGGTGAACGCCGCTGTGCAAGCCCCCCTTCTGTCATCGAAGTGTTACCGGGCGCCGGTACCTGCGCCCCAGATCACGAAAGAAGGAGACTCCCCGTGCGCTCGACGCTTTCCCTGTCGCTCGTCGCCCTGCTGGCGGCCGGCGCCCTCGAGGCCCAGACCCCGATCACGGTGACCAACGCGGACGACTCTGGCGACGGGAGCTTTCGCAGCGCGCTCGAACAGGCCGCCCAGTCCGGCAAGCCCAGCCGAATCGTCATCCTTACGGGCGGGGACATCGCGCTCGACACCGGGCTCGTCTACGACGGGCAGGCCGCGGTCGAGATCATCGGCAAGGGCCAGACGATCATCCTTGGCGCAGACGAGACGCTGCTGACCGCCTCTCAGGGGGCAAACCTGTCGATCACCGACCTGACCTTCGAAGGCCCCGGCGGCTTCTCGATCGAGAACCGCTCCGACTCGGGCGGGGGCAAGGGCATCTTTATCGACGTGCGCGACGACCAGGAGGGCGAGGTGCGCCTGACGCTCGACACCGTGACCGTGCGCGGCGTGTCGGGCCACGGCATCCATGTCTCGGACTGCTCGCTGGCCGACGATTGCGGCGCGGGTGCCGGTGGCGCGGGTGAGGGCTCGGCCGCCGCGCTGGTCGCCGACCTGACCGACGTCACGGTCGAGAACGTGGGCACCGGCGCCTTCGACCGCGATGGCCTGCGCCTCGACGAGCGGGGCGCGGGCGACATCCATGCCACGCTCCGCCGCTCGTCCTTCACCAGGGTCGGCGCCGACGGGGTCGAGCTTGACGAGGGCGGCCCCGGCAATGTGAGCGTCACGGCGCTGAACTCGACCTTCTCGGATAACGGGTTCTACTGCGATCCCGACCTCATGGGCCAATACCTGCCCGACGAACCCGAGGGCGAATTCGCGCAGGGCGACATGCAAGAGGCCGACATCCCCGGCCCCGTCAAAGGCACCCCCGACGATGCCTGCATCGAACGCTCGGTCTACACCTACGACGACGGTTCGGTCGAGGAATACGAGTTTGCGCTCGACCTCGATGACGGGTTCGACATCGACGAGGCCGACGAAGGCACGCTCGACATCCTCGTGATCGGCGGCGAGGTGAACGGCAACCTCGACGAAGGCATGGACATGGACGAATCCGGCGACGGAGACCTCGTCGCCGCCTATGTCGGCACGTCGGCCAGCGGGAACACCGACGACGGCTACAAGCACTCCGAATCGGATGGCGGCGCGGTCCTCGGCCTGCTGTCGGACGCCTCGGCCACGGGCAATGGCGGCGCGGGCTTCGCCTACGAAGAGGAGGACGCGGGCGACCTAACCTTCGAGGCGACCGACGTCACCACCTCGGGCAATGACGACGGCGAGACGGCCTTCGACCTCGTGCAAGAGGATGACGGCCGCGGCACCGCGACGATCACGGGCGGCGAAATCACGGAAGAAATCGAGGCCGAAGGCGTGAACGTCTCGCGAAACTGACCTCGCCGCGTCGCCACGCCCCAAGCGCCCGCCCCC